>CAZIED010000134.1:0-4047 GCA_964538525.1 uncultured Pirellulales bacterium
AGTAGATTTCTCCACTTCGCCCCCGTTTCTGTCTTCGACAGAAGACACGGGGGCTCCGGTCGAAATGACGGGGTAGTCAATTTTAACAGCTTATCCACAAATCAGCCGGCTCCGTGGGCCTTCTATAACCACTTTTATCAAAACATCTTACAGATTAAGGTCGAACAGAATTCAACAATTGTCCCGATGTCTTTAACGTCTTTTGTATATCTTTGATCTGCAGGGAGACCTTTTTATATCGACTTTCGTATTTACTCCTCAGAAGCTCTCTCTTTTGGTAACACTGCTCTTTAAAAACTGCTATCTCCGAATCGAGATTTGCATTCGGCGAATCGCCAAAAAAAGCGTGCACAATCGGAAAGACTAAGTCAGGCTTTTTCTTTCTCAACTCTTTTGCCATTGCTTCTATCTTTGCTGTTGCAACACCCTCCTGCATACAGGTAAATGGGCCTACATGGAATATCCCTGAAATGCAAGCATCATCTCCAGGTTCAATCATTTCGTGCATAAAATAATAAGCGATTCCCGTACTCAGCGGGGATTCACCTTCAATATCCCCATGAGCTTCGTGCCTGCTTTCCAAAGTTTCAATAATATCCATAGGCTTGGGCAAGACATGTCTGCCGGCAAGAACTTCGTGGAAGGGTCCAGCAATCTTCTCCTCGATGTAAGACATATACGTACCTTTTACCAGAGACTTGGCGTACTTTCGACTTCCAGCTATAGCCCCACCTAAATTAAAATCCTTAAGCCGGAGTTTAACATCTCTTTTTGAATTTCTTTGATTCACCTTATTTACATAAAAGAGCCAATCCGTAATCGGGTCCCTTATTATTTCCAGACCCTGGTCTGCGAGCTGCTCAATAACGAAATTAGTGTAAGGGTCATGCTGCCTCATATAGATTTCGCCGATGTACAATACAAGGGGGAACCGCTCATGGTTGCAGGAAGGAATCGCTTTGAACAAAGATACAGTTTCCTGCCCCCACTTCACCAAATCCGGCAGTGGTGCTCCATTTTCTATTACTTTCTCCAGCTCCCGTAGTCTATCCTGCTTTAATCTTTGGATTGTCTTTTTGTCGTCGGTGTATGGACGAAATCTGAGGTATATATCCTCAAGTAAATCAGAGGCGTTTATGCCCTTGAACAAAATTTTCTGTATCTTTACCCTGTCGGATGCGCCGATGCTCTTAGGAAGTGGTATATCTAAGTAATCTGTTTCCGAAGAAGGCCCAACCACGGGTATTTTTCCCAGGCCCTCTTTAGCCATGAAGTCTCTCAACAGCTCTGAATATTTTCCGAACCTGCACGGTCCGCTCGTGGTCGGCAGCATCACCAGATAGTTCTGCTCAACATATTCCTGGGAAGACCGGTCAATTTCATCCTTCAGAAAACCGATTGCATCACCAACCACACCTTTTAGCGGATGGCAGACTTCCGTATAGATGTGCTTGCGTGCTGCCTGGTAGCCTCTCGGCGTATTAGTCGGCAAGACCCTGCTGTTTATCCCAAAATGCTTCAGCCCTGCAGCAGCGACGAAACTACCATCTCCCATATAAGGAATCAGCCAGGTTCTGCTGTCGTAGCTATCCGGTGAATATCTTTTTAGCTTTTGAAGCTCCAATTTACTATGCTTACACTGGTTGACAACCCTCTCATGTGCTTCGGTTCTGGTCACAAAGGGGGCATTGTTTGTCTGGGCATCCGTCAGCAGCGTGAGCAAAGGCTTGCCTGCTGCCTGCTGAATCCTCTCTTCATGATATATCTTCAAGCTGTCCGGCCCGCAGGCGAAATTCATCATTCTTATAGCGAATAAATTTGGATGTCCCGCCACAAATAAGTTTGCTTTGATTATGCTGACGCTTTCAACCCAGAATTCATTTTCTACGATATCATCTATTGAAATGTCGGCGAACTTATGCTCCAAAAAGACCTGCGGTATGTAGTCCAGGCCTCTTACCTGTGAAAACATCGCGCCCGAATTTGAGCTTGCCTCCGGGTCGAGCAAGACGTAATCTCTTCCAATGCCGACATAAGCCTTTACATTATTCTGCTCGACACGTTGTAAAAATTTGTCACCTTCCTTGTAAAGCTCCTCTCTGAATTGGTTTTCAGCCTGCTCTGCGTATTCAATTGCATCTTTTATCTGCTTATTTGAGAATCTGCGCCCTAATCTATTAAACTCCTCTTTAAAGGCCTGCACTAAAAGCTGCATGTCACCGAAGTGTATTATGGGATTAATCTGCTTATTTTTATCTAAAGAAAGGACGTCGTTCAGGACATAGCCTTCCGACTCGGTGTAAATACAGTACTTTAGATCTGGTGGTTTTTCCCTCTTGAGCTGAATAAAGCTCGGATTGAATAAGTAATCTATGCCAGGGTTACTGCTTAGTAGTGCCGCATGTCCTGTAACGAGCTTTCTTGCGATACAGAATTCCGTCCTGGAATTATCGACACCGGCTTTTGCAATATCTTTATTACTCTTGGGTGATACAACCGGCACAAAACCGAGCTTACCCAATAAGGCGGCACTCCAGATACCCTTCTCGCCGAGAGTTGCAGTGCTTCTTTTAATCCCGACGGTCGGCTTATCTTGCAGATTTTTTTTGTCACTCAGCTCTTCAAGCAAAATTCCATAATTTTTGAAATGCTTGTTGAATATCTGGTGGTACTTCTCGACATAATCCGTTTTTGGTTTTTTAGCCGCCTCAGAATTGCCCCGCGGGCAAAAACCGCCTGTCACTATCCTGTCATCTTCAACCGAAAATACATCAAGCTGGCAATCTCTCATGCCGCAGGATTTTCCCACAAACAAGTCTCTGCAGGATACCTTCTGCTTCTCAAAAGTCATCTCTACAAGGTTCCATCCTCTAAATGCAGAACTATATTTTTTACCCTGCTTTTCCAATTGCTTTATGTTTTCAATAATGTCAAGGGCTTGTCCCCATGCCCCGAACATCTCTCTGTGCGGATATGCTTCGATTTCTTTATCCGTCACCTGCGCAAGAGCCGCGAGAAATGCTTTTCCCAGCGGTGGGCCGCCCTGGGCGGAGCACTTTCGACCGACATGCTGCGAACCTCCCACAAACTTGTAGTAATAGCTTGCAGCCGTTCCCCGCACTATCGCAGCAGCAATTTCCTCCTTACTGAAGCCTTCCGCGATGAGCCTGTTTTCATCCATCTCCATAAAGACGCCGCAGGTCGAGTCGATAATGGGGACCCTCTCTGCCGAAAGAGCCGACTGCTGCAGGGTGCTTTCAACCTTCAGATTTATTACATCAGCCATATTCTCCAGGGTCTGGCCGGAACCAGCCTGGCAGCTATAGTTCATCTTCGCCTCTCTTACCGTGCCGTCAGGAGAGAAGCTGGTAAATTTCATGTCCTGTCCGCCCACTTCAAATATCGTATCAATTTCCGGGTTATAGTGTTTAACCCCAAGCGCGTGACATGTAATCTCATCGGTTATCCTGTCTGTAACTTCAAACCCGCTTCGCACAAGCTCATCAGTCTTTTTCCTGCTGATAAGTATCCTCTCATACAATCTTCTCGCAGAACCTGTTGCGCCGACACCAATAACAATCACCTTATCTTTGTGTCTGCTGAGGTACTTTATGACGCGTTTGAGAGATTGCTCAGGATTGCCATACGTCTTGATATAAAGTTTATCGAGCAGCTTTCCTGTCCTCAGCTCAACCAAAGCTCCCTTTGTGGTTGTGCTTCCGCCGTCTATGCCTAAAACAGCTTCCGTGGACTTGGGTATATCGACCTTTAAGCCCTCGGTTATCTCATGCACCTTCTTAAGGCTCCCGCTAAGTGCCGGTGTGAATTGTCTTTTTTCTCTGCAAAACTGTGCAAGCCTTTCAAGCTGGTCAACATCAAAAACAAAGCAGTTGTCATCTTCCAAAGCCTTTAAGGCTGCACCGAAGGCAGCTATATTTCTATAAAACATTGGCCTTTTTAAGGAGATGCCGAGCATCTGCTGCAAGAATTGTCTGACGAGGTTATTGCCCATTACGCCGCCGGTTACGATATTTCCACCCTGCCCAC
>CAZIED010000134.1:4147-6443 GCA_964538525.1 uncultured Pirellulales bacterium
ACAGGTGGCAGGGCTAAACCCGACTGCTCCGAGGACGTCAATTTTATAATTTCTTGCAACCGTCTTGAAAAGGCCTGCTAAATTATCTTTCCTCGACGCTCCCTCATTTTGCTTATGGATTAAGTCGGACTGAATAACGACGCCGCATCTTGCAAGAAACTCGCTCGGCTCATTTGATTCAGTCGCCTCCTTCTCGGCTCTATCAAACATCTCCTCCAGCCTCGCCTGGAGCTTCTTCCTGTTTTGAATGGCGATTTTTTCCTTTTCCTCGTTATTGCTTGCGTCAGCCGTATTTAGCAGGGCAGGATTTGGGACCTCTCCTTCAAGCAATCTTCTGCACTGTTTTTCTATTAATGTGCCTGAGCCGCCACCGCACTTTGTTCCTGTTTTCCATTCAAGAAGAACCTTGCTCCCATTTATATCCCTAATGTGAAAAAAGTACGAATCCTTTGCTCCGATGTGAAAGATGTATTCTGCATCAGGCGCAATTATATCCGCACCTTTGGGAATAGCGACACTGTCATAAACATAAGTTACACCTTTACAAACAAGAGGAAAGGCCTTCGCTGCACAGCCCGTAAAAGCGGTGCTTCTAATCGTGCCTCTGCCGAACTTTTCTATTATCCCTGACCATGCTTCCTTTATCGCAAGAGTTGGATTAGCAAAGTGAATTATCGCCTTTGATGAATGAATAATCTGTTTGTGTGTGTCAATAATTGCATAGTGAACAGCGCTGCTGCCCACATCGAAGCCTACAAAAAACTTTTCATTCAATGATGATTTTTCCTTTACACCCATTGTCTAAAACCTGTTAGTTTCTATCCTTAAAATAACAAGCGATTAAACTGCTGCTATTGTTAAATAACACATACCAATATTTATGTCAATTAAACTCACAACCAAGCCGTCGGCTATCTCACATAGATTAAACTTATCTATATTTATATAAATTCAATATAATTAAGTTCTTATATTCTCGCTCCAGCAGGTTTTCACAATATTACAGTATATAGTTATACTAATAAATTAAATTTTATATCTTAATAATATTATTCTCTCTGCCCGCCTCTGAAATTATTGTTTTAAGAACCGTGGTTTTTTTAGAAAAACAGTTGAGAGTTTGCAATTTTTAGTGTAAATTGCTTTCTGATTTTGATTAACAAAGTTTATTTAGAGGATTTCCTATGAAAATAAATTTTAATAGAGCGGCTCTTACTGAAGCGTTGGGCTTGCTGACGTCTATTGTGCCTTCGAGGACTCCAAAACCAATACTTCGCTGTGTACGTATCAATGCAGGTGAGAAGGGTGTATGTATCGATGCGACAGACCTTGAGGTGGGAATTAAATATACGATTTCCGAGGTTCAGGTGGAAAAACCCGGCGAAGCAGTCATTCAAGCTGATAGATTTGCCGCCATCGTCCGCGAAAGCAGTGATGAGGTTTTGGTGCTTGAGGAAACGGAAGGTAAGTATGAAATTACAGGTTCAGACAGCCACTTTACAATATATGGACAAGAGCCTTCCCAATACCCACAAATACCGGAATTTGACGGCAAACCTGATATTGAAGTGGCTTTGGAAAATCTTCAGGCAGGCGTTGCAAAGTGCATCTTTGCCACTGCCAAAGAAAGCAGCCGTTATGCCATCAACGGCATCCTTTGGGAAATAAAAGGGAAAAAACTGCTGCTGGTGGCAACAGACGGCAGAAGACTGGCTCGCTGCAAGGTGAATCTTGCATCGGCACCGGTAGAGAGCAAAGCCAATGTAAAGGTAATCATTCCAGTAAAGGCAATGTCCCTTTTGGAAAAGATTACACCTCAAGACAAGGAAAAGCTGGCAGTTAAGCTTAATGATAACCATGTAATATTTAGCTATGGAAACATCATTATGAGCTCTTCTCTTATTGAGGGGAGCTTCCCAAAATATGAGGACATAATACCCTTAGATTATGACAAAAAACTTATGCTTTCTACAGAAGCCGTGTTAAGCGCGGTACGTCGAGCTGCCCTTTTGACAAGCGAAGAGTCGCGAGGGATAAAACTTTCAATTAGTAAGGATAGCCTGATTTTTTCAAGCCGTTCTCCAGAGACAGGTGCCGCTGAGATAAATATGGTTACCGATTATAAAGGCGAGCCAATCGATGTTGGATTTAATCCACAGTTCCTGATAGATGCGCTGCGGGTTATGCAAACTTCGGAATTTGAAATGGAATTAGGTCAGCCGGATAGACCCGGCCTTATTAAAAGCGGGGCGGACTTCTTATATGTTTTGATGCCTATCAGCCTCGGATGATAAAT
>CAZIED010000135.1:0-6386 GCA_964538525.1 uncultured Pirellulales bacterium
TGAGTGAAATGCTGCAAGACCAAATTCAGAATAGCCGCAGCAATTTTATTCGCCTGACTTCGGCGCGCTTAGCCGAGTCGTGGCAAACTGAATATCTGCGAACAATGTCTTTCAACAACACAGCGTCTCTAATTACCCTTGTCGTCCGCGTACAATTTCCTCCAGTCCCTCGTGAGAAACATACACCTTGAACAATTGCCTGCTAGTTCTATTTAAGATTCGAACAACGTATGGCACAAAATATCCTGGTTCCTCCTTGGTGAACCTGCACCAGCATCCCCCTCCGGAACCGGGAACAACAAGAACCATTTCTTTCCCACTATCAAAAACGTGCGAACTACTCCCAATCCCATCCATGTAGTACCATTCTATGTCCAAAAACAGAGCTCGATGTGTACGGTTCTTAATAGCTACTATTATGGTTCCAGTTTTATGTGTCGGAATCCGCACCATCTCTCCAGGTTTAAGCGGAGGAATATCTGTTGAAAGTGCGGGGGGAGACTCTTTAATTTCGACATCAAAAGATTCCGAATCAGCTGTTGGGTAATACTTCTCGTAGTGCCGTCTAAATATAGCCAATCTATCTTGGTCTCGGCCCAATTCATGCCATAAGAATGCCCAAATATACTTAGGCCGCCATTCCGCCGATTCTGTTAGAAGTTCAAGAAGAATTTGCTCTTCCTCTGGCGATGAGGATATCTCTTCGAGCTTCCTCATAAATTGTTCGCATTTGGTATTCCAATCCGTTCTTTGGTTTTCAAGATTCCACATGAATTCACGGAGACGATTTCTTATATCTGTTGTAAAATTCTTAGTCGAAGGTTCCACATTGTCCGAAGGGTAGTATTCTTTGGGCTTTTTCTTTTCAAATGTAGTTTCTGTGCACCCGTATATACATAATGAAAACAGCCAAAAACAAAAAAGCTCAGTCACGTAAAGCTTCATAGTATCCTTCTCTCTTCGCCTCAACTATATGTTTTATATTGTTTCATTTAAGATACCTCGATGTTTGTATGAAACTCCGATGATTCATCTAATTTGACCGTTAGAAGCCTTGCCGTTTTTGACCTCCAAATCTTTTACGTCTTGCTCCAAGTTCTTTGTTAATTGTTCGTTGTTTGTCGATAAACAATGAACTCTGAACTAATAACCAATTACCATTTAAACGGTTACCATTTACCCTTTATTGGTGCCGCTCAAATGCTAAAACTCCGCTTTTTAGAGTATTATTGTGAGGATTGTCGGGAAAAGCAATAGAAATTTTAGATTTTCGATTTGCGATTTACAATTTTCAATTGGGTATAAGGGATTCGTAGTGGTTAGAATGAACGTTCCTGATACTCGATGCTGGATTCTCGATACTCGTCACCCCACGCAATACGCACAACGCAATACTCACGACCCCTTGACTTCGCTAAAGACTTTGTTAATCGGTGCCTAAAATGCTTTTGAGAAAAGAGTAGAGGTTGTCATTTCGAGCGAGCCGATTCATCCTTCGCAGTAGCCTTGCTACGGAGAATGGAAGGCGAGTCGAGAAATCTACTTTGTGTGCAGATTTCTCCGCTCCACGTCCCTTAGGGACGCTCCGGTCGAAATGACGGTCGGTGTTTTCTACGGAGCATTATCATTCTACTATTTCGATAGCACCTTCTGCAGAGATGCTAATGTGTTTTGCAAGACCCTTCACGGATAAAAAATGATATTCGCCGGTGCCTTTTACCACCACATCTTTATCATCAACAATTATCTCAATATCCTGCTGTGGATTTCGCTGACGGATTACATTGGCCAAGAAAAAGGCCTTTTCGAGGCCGTCACCCGTTTGATAATTTGTCACTTCATCCGGCTGAGCTAAACGTTTGCCATCGTAAATAGAATTATTATTCATTGCTTCGAGCATTGTATAAACATTTTCGATAGACTTATTCTCTATGGCCTGAATCGACACTGGATTGCGTTCTACTGCTGCCTTGATAAACGGCCTCCAGTCGCAGCTTTCCATATCGCGATAAGCATAGAAAGCAAGATCAACCGTGGCGATACTGCTGCGTTTATCTATCAGATACTCAATTATCCGCTGCCGGTTCCAGTCAACGGATATTTCGATAGTCTCCGAAGGCACAAAGTTCCTATCTAAAGGTGGCAATTCTGCTTCAACGTGCAGGAAATCTGATAAATCCTCAACAAACTGCTTAGCATCAGGAACGAACGTCTCAACAAATTTTTTAAATGCTGTTTTGCCGGCTGCTGTTTTAACATCAGGTTTTTCCGTGCGTATAAATTCCTCGAGCCGGTCACAGCGGATTCGGTCTGACATCGGAGACGGCAGAAAATCCTCATCAGATACATCAGCAAGCAGCTTTTCCTGGCTCTTGCAACCAATTTTATTGTCGCTGCCATGCTCGTAATGGAAAAGGACTTCGGCCTTGAGATATTGCGGCTGATGGTGACATTCGCGGCAAAGCTGGAAGTATCGCTGGTACTTCGGATAACACCTTAAAAAGCTGGCAAAGCTCTCAATGGTTAAATCCACTGATAGATATGAGCTAAGACGGCTTGTGAAATGCTGATAGGCAGCTTTATCAATAGTAGCATTATTGTACAAACAATGAATGTAGCCTGATGGGTGGGCGACGATTGTCACTTTCTCGTTACGCAATGCCCGCTGGGCCTTACTCGAAATCTCTGTTCCGTTAAACCACATCGTTTTTGTAATCAGGCGTCTATTATTGGTTAAAATGCCCTCTTCTATATCAATAAAATTCTGCGAATGCAGCGGCGTAAGTATCATATAGATATTTTCCAAAGGGACGCCACAAACGATAAAAGCAGCAGCGGCATACAAAGATGAGAGTGACACACATTCACCTGCACCGGTTTTGTAGCCCTTCTTGAAGCGAAACGCACTCATCGCCTCGACGGTTTCAGTCTTCCAGTATGGAATTACGTCACCGTCATATTTATCAAGGCCGAAATGCTTGCGAATATCCACATCGAAATAATATTTGTCACCCTCATAGCCGAATAGCGCATTACTGGCGGCGATTTCCTGCGGTGAAAGAAAATCTTTGAATCGCTCGAATTCTTTCCATTTTGTTGTAAGACCCCAGGTTTCCAAATCGAGGTTGAATTCAAACTCATCCATTATGAACTGCCGCAGGCGCAAAAGCTTCTTATACGAGCTTTTTCCTTCGAGTTTTTTGAAACAATCCAGCTCTCGCCACTTCCAGATAATCGGGCTCATAATATTAGCCAAAACCAGGCTGAACGTCAGCTCTGGAAACACAAACACCTCCATATCTGAAAGTGTTACAGCCGAGCTATATTTTTCCAATTGTTCCGAATCCATCCTCGTTAAGCTCCAAACTTTCCGGCAGCGTTTCTATAAATGCTTTTATATCAGCACGAGTTTTGCGATAGACCTGCATAACCTTCTCTTCGCTGCCGACCACGGCGATTGGGTCTTCAAAGCCCTTGTGAACGAGCTTGGCTTTGCCTGGAAATACAGGACACAGCTCTCTGGCATTATCGCACAGCGTTACAACATAATCAAAATCAATCCCCAGAAGCTCATCGACTTGCTTGGACGTTTGGCTGGAAATATCCACATCAGCCTCAGCCATCACCTTTACCGCCTTTGGATTAACTCCAGAAGGAAAGATACCTGCCGAGTACGCCTCAATAACATCGCCTTTTAAGTGCCTGGCCCAGCCCTCCGCCATCTGGCTGCGGCACGAATTGCCCGTGCAAAGAAACAAAACTTTTATTTTACCTTTAGCTACGCCCATAATTTATCTATAAAGTTCTCAATTTCGAGAGCAAAACTCCAAAAGCACACAATCCTGGCACTTAGGCTGAAGCTTGCCGGTGCAATTTTCTAAGATGCCGATTCGACTTAATGCAAAGTCATACTTTACCGGATCAGCCGGCTCGATTTTAGCAAAACTTTCCGTTATTTCTACTGCGCTTAATAAAGAGGCCGTTTTTCGGCTATGCAAACCTAATATTCTGCACAATCGCTCCATATGCACATCCACCGGCACAATCAATTTAGTTTTATCTATTGAGCTCCATAAGCCAAGATCAACTTTATCTTTACGTACCATCCATCGCAAAAAAAGGTTCAGTCTCTTGCATGCACTTCCCGCTGCCGGGTCGGGCAGCAAATAGCGCAATCCTTTTGTAACCGCTCCATTATTGCGATTCACAAATCTATCAAGTAATGAATTACAAAATCTCGCTAATGCTGAAATGATATTCTCATCCGTTTCTTGATAACCCAGCAGAAAGTAACTCTCGATACAGCCTCTCTCATCTATGACATCTCGCAAAACCTGCAAAAGGTCCGAAATGTCACTGCCGGATGTAAAACGATGCTTGAAATCTTTTAACTTTTCTCTATCAGCTCCACTGAAATTTCTCACAAAAGCATACGGACTTGCCCCCATTCGGCCAAACAAGTCATTTAGACTCTTTTCAATCTGCTCGACCCTTCCATAAGCCAGCTCAGCCGATAAAAAGCCGACCACCTCCCTATCGGCGGGGTTTGAATACTTGTACAAAAATTGCAGGGGGTCAGACGGTATAAACTCAGGGTGGTTATATTTCGTATATAATTTTTCTAAGATTTCTTTAAGTTGTTCTTTTAGCTCCATCACCATTCACCTCAATTGAAACTAATCTACACTCGCCTCTCCTACTATCGCTATTCATCCTTTATGATGTGGATTGACGCTGATTCTACACCATTCAGCAGTTTAACTCGTTGACAATAATATCACTTTCCATTTATGCTTTCAAGGGCTAAACTTAATCTTTAAATTAGGTGGCAAAGGAATCCTTAATATCCATCATAAGCGGATGCTAAGGCGCATTGCCCGGCTGAATATGGACGACATACAGCGAAAATTAGCTCAGATTGATAGAAAACTTGCCGGCGGAAGGAATCTTCACAAACACATTGTAAGCACATCACCGCTTGTCTTTATAGGCATAGGACTAATGGCCGGCATCGTAATACAAGACACGTTTGCCTGGTCAATACATCTCTGGTTGACACTTCTGGTCGTTTGTGCAATCGGCACATTTATAACGTTGGCCGTCCCAAAAGCAGCCGACCGACCATACGTTACCGCCTATATGGCTTCGGTTTGTTTTATGTGCCTTGGGGCGATTCGGTTGAGCAATTTTTATCAGCCAGAATCTGAGGATATCCGGAATTTCGTCGCGAGCGAGAGAAAATTGGCAACAATTCGTGGATTAATTACAACCGAACCACATATTAACGCAAATCAACAATGGCAATTTGCCAAATTCACATTCGGCGACCCAAGCACCAGCTTCTACCTCAAGGTAAAGCAAATACAAACCATCACCGGCTGGACAAAGGTAAGCGGCACTATTCATGTGTATGCTGCCGAACCATTGCTGGATTTAAAGGCAGGTGACTATATCCAGGCTTACTGCTGGCTTGATAGATTTAAAAAAACATCCAATCCCGGCCAATTTGATATTGCCGAGTATATGGCCAGAAGAAATGTGTTTATCACAGCATCCATTGAATCAAGGGGCGGAATCGAACTGTTGCGAGATTACCGCAAAGGCGCTTTTACAAAATTCAAAGGAAAGCTAAGGGAGATAGCCACAAAGGCCTTGGTCGGTGAACTGGACGCTGAGAGCGACAACTATGCGCTGCTACAGGCATTGATACTTGGTTACAGGACAGAAATTGATAGTGACACTTACAGGGCGTTTCAAGAAACGGGCCTGCTACATTTTATAAGTCTATCCGGAATGAACTTCATGATTCTTATTGGGATTATCTGGTGGATGTGCAAAGTAGCAGGCCTAATGAAACCCGCCCGGGCAGTAATATGCCTGCTCGCTGCAGGTGCTTTTCTGCTGGTTGTCCCGCCAAGGTCGCCGGCGATACGGGCAGCTATTATGAGTTCCTTTTTCTGCGTCTCGTTTTTCTTCCAGAGAAAATCCAACCCTTTTAACACATTGTCACTGGCGGCGGTGATACTTTTACTTATAAGGCCGACGTATCTATTCGAGGCTGACTGGCAACTTTCATTCGCATGTGTGCTCGGGATTTTACTCTTTACGGGCCCAATTGGAGACTTCATATATGAGAAGTCACCAGACTGGCTCGAAGAAAGCGACACTCGAAAGAGCAATCCTTACATCCACATCATTTCCAAATTTATCTCACTTATAATAAAGGTATTTGCGGTAAGTCTTGCTGCCTATCTCGGTAGTGCCGGCATTTTTCTGTATCACTTTTACGCGATTCGCTACTTGAAGACCATCTGGACGGTAGTTGTAGCGCCGCTGATAGGTGCCATTTCGATTATGGGTTATTTAAAGATACTCATAGGATTAGT
>CAZIED010000136.1:0-6377 GCA_964538525.1 uncultured Pirellulales bacterium
GAGTGGCTGACCTATCTGGCTGTTCAATTAACATAAGACACAAAGAAATAAAATGAGAAGAGGTATATTCTATCTCCACTCATCAGAGTAGACTTTGCCATGATTGCGAGGTTTGCGTTTATTTGCCGATGCAGAATCGGCTGAAGGTGTTCTGCAATATCTGCTCATCAACACAGCAAGCTCCTAACCCATCTATATCGCCGAGGTGCTGGTAAGCCGCCCGCAGCGTCATGGCCGCGACCTCATCCTGCCCGGCTGTCAATTCCTCTACAGCCGATTCAATATTCTCAATCGCCTCAGTGATAGTCTGTCTGTGCCGGCTGGTCAAGGCCAGGCCGTTGAAGTCCGGAGGCCGGAAATTTTCAATGAGTTTTTTATCGATAATGTCACGCAGATATTCTATGCCCATACCTGTTTCGGCTGATATCGGCAAAAACTCGCTGTAAAACAGTGAAGACAGCTTGCACAGCTCATCATCCAAATTCACTTGCACAACGAGGTCGCATTTCGTTGCAACAAATACCGTATTTTTTGTTATTAGTTGTCGAACAGAAATATCTTCGGACCAATTTGTTTTTGATATATCTACGCAGAATATAATCATGTCGCTATTTCGCAAAGCCTCAATTGTCGCCTGCTGTGCTAACTCATCAATGATTGACTCATCCCTCATCCATAGTCCCTCGTCCATCATCCCTCGTCCATCGTGCTTGGTGTAACCGACAAGGCCTGCACAATCAAACAGCACGCATCTATTGTGCCGAAGCATCAACTCGCCCGTGAGCACGTCTCTTGTGGTTTTACGTACCGGCGAGACGATGCTTCGCGGCCTGCCGAGCAATTTATTCAGCAGGCTGCTCTTGCCGGCGTTGGGGCTGCCGGCGATTCCGACTGCCGGCAAATCAATCACCGACTCCAGCCGACCGCTTTCAATAAGAAGCTGCGAAAGTTTCTCTTTTATATTCGATAGTTTCCCAATCGCCTCTTCTTTCGTCATAAATTCGATGTCTTCGCCGCTGAAATCAAGGCCGGCCTCTAACAGGCTGAGGCAATCGAGGATTTGCGAGCGTAATTTTTCTGTTGTTAGGCCTATGCGTCCGTCGAGGAGCTTTTGAGCGGCCTGCAATTGAAACGTATTTGAGCTGACGATAATTTCATTCACCGCCTCGGCCTGTGCCAGGTCGATTTTTCCGTTCAGATACGCTCGTGCGGTAAATTCCCCGGGGGAAGCCATGCGAAGTCTGTGGTTTAACAAGTTGTTCATAAGGACTTCTATAACAGGCTGACCGGCGTAGATGTGAATCTCGGCTACATCGTCGCCGGTGTATGAATGCGGTGCGAAAAATAAATATAACACCGCATCGACATCCAAATCATCATCAATAATTATGCGCCCTCTTATGAGATGGGGAGAGAGGGACGATGGATGATGGACGATGGACGAATCGGATGGCTCAAAAATCTGCTGACAGATTTTGACTGTCGCGGGGCCGGTGATGCGAACGATTGACCTTACTCCCCCGTGGGGTGAGCTGACAGCTACAATAATGTCATTTAGGTTATACATAGGTGGTAATTGGTAACCGATTAAATGATAAAGTCGATTGGTAATTACCAATTACCAGTTTCCAATTACTAAACGACTAAAATCTAAAGAAAGGTTTTGGCTTTTTCTTTTTAACCTTTCCGCCGGCCTTCATTGTAGTTGCGACAAGTCCTTGAGATTCCTGCTCCTCTTTTTTGCGGATGTGCTTTTTGATTAAGTGCTGTTCAATGACGCCGACAAAGGTGCTTGTCATGATATATAAGTTCACTCCCGAAGGAAGATTATAAAACATCAGCGGGAACAAAAGAGGCATCATAATCATCATTATCTTCTGCTGCTGGGCCATCTGCGGATTGGAGGATGCAGCCGGCTGAGTGGGCGTCAGCTTCTGCTGCAGATAAAACGCCACGCCCATCAGTATCGGCAGCAGGTTAAACGAGTCCATCTTCCAGCCCAGCAGAGGAATCGTTACTGTTGAAAATTTAAAAATGGCATCCGGAGCTGAAAGGTCGGTTATCCAGACCGGCAAAAACGGCGCTGCCCGCAGGTCGATGCTGGCGTTGACGGCGCTATACAGCGCAAACCATATCGGCATCTGCACAAACATCGGCAGCATACCCATAATTGGCGTGGCGCCATGCTCTTTATATAGAGCCATCATGTGCTTATTCATATCAGTCTTGTTGTTGGCATATTTTTTTCTTATCTCTTCGGCTTTGGGGGCGAGCTTGCTCATCTTGCTCATCGAGACCTGGCTTTTTCTGGTGACAGGATACAGAATCAATCGCATCAAAAATACGAGGATAATAATTACAATTCCGTAGTTGCCAATAAAGCCGTACATAAATTTCATTATAGCCAGTATCCCGAAGGCGAGCGGCCGGATGATACTGTCAGGGCAGCAGAAGCAAGGCATAAAATCTATCGCTTGGATAAAGCCGAGCTTTTTGTACTGCGGATTTTTGTAGAAAAGCTCGCGGTCTTTCGGCCCCATATAGAGCTGGAAGGTGTAGGTTTTTAAGGAGTTCGGCTCACCGGCCACTGCGAGGGTGACGGGGGCGGTTTGCAGGTCTATACCTACGGTTTCATCGCCGCTGCTTGAGCGCTGGTCGCCGTCGGGATTATAGTACCATGCGGTTTTGTCCGCGAGCCAGTCGCAAAAGTCTCCCTCATCCGGCTGCGGCGTAACTATCGCCGCGAAGTATTTGTTCGTTGTCGCCGCCCACAAAAAATTCGCCGATTTGTAGCGAGCGGGGAGATTTCGGCCTATCCGCAGGTCGTCTTTGGCCTGGCTGATTTGATTGGGCTCGGCGGTACGCAAGGCTTGTTCGTATGCCTCGGTAGCATTTTTTAAGCCCGTTTTTTTACTGAGAAAAGAGCTTTGAATCTCATGCCGGGACGAGACTATCTGCCCATCGGACGTTTTAAAGCCGCCGATGACCTTTCGCATATCGGTTCTGGCGGATTCTCTTTCAATTCCTACCGGCCCGCGGATATCGAGCCGGACATCCTGGGCGCTTTTCGACAGGTTCTCCACCGTCAGCTTGCACTCGGCAAGGTAGCTGCCGGTGGTGATGCTGTAGGTTCGACTCAGCTTCAGAAAAGGCTGGCCGATTGAGTCCGTAATCAGTGCCTCGAAGCCGGCAGTTTGGTGGCCGTCTGATATTTGGGTATCGAGGCTGCTCCAGCTTAATTTATCTAATGCTAACTGCTGCTGTTGCGGCATGAGGACGAGCTTTCTGACGGCCATGGTTAGAAGCCGACGGTCCTTTCCGAAAGAAACCGGTGACAGAAGTGCCAAAGGCTGCGGATTTTTGAAGTTGCGGTCGTCGAACTCGCTGAGAGTGGCTTTTTCAATAGCAGCTCCCTCGGAGGATAGTATCAATTGAAATTTATAGCCGGTGTTTGGGTCAAGCGAGCCGAGCGTTAGATTTTTTTGCGGGCCGCCCACGGCGTTTAGTTGTTCGGGTGCTTTCGTAAAGTATAAGGCAGAACCCCCAGACTTCGGCGAGCTCAGTCGAGTCGTAGAACTGGGGGCTAAATAGTTATTCGGTTCCTGCCCGGCTACGGTGACGAATCCACCGCAAAAAACAATAAAACAAACTGCAAAAAAGATTTGGTATCGCATCTTATTTATCGTCCTTAGTCTTTCATATTCCATAACGAGTATCGAGCATCGAGTCACGAGAGACGGGTTTATCTTCCTTCATAAAGTCTTTCAGCATTGAAATTATCTAATTGGTCGATTGCCAGTATCTTCTTTGCAGTAGTCTGGAAATCGTACTGCAGCCGAACGAAGTGCACCTTGTTGCCGTCGATATGGACATAGCTCGCACGGTTATCTCTGTCTCTGGGCTGGCCGACCGAGCCGGTGTTGATAATCGCCCTTTCGCTGGGGATAATCGGATAAACATAGCCTAACTCATCAGGCGGATAGAAATCCGGCTCTTCGAGGAATACGCCCGGCATGTGCGTATGGCCAACAAAGCAGATATGCTTTATTTTCTCAAACTGCAAGCGGACCTTTGCCGGGTTGTTATAGACATCATCAGGAAAGATGTATTCATTGATCGGCTTGCGGGGCGAGGCGTGCACGAAATCTAAAACCGCTCTTATAGCTCCCATCTCGACCGTAAGCTGCTGCCGCATGGGCAGGCTTCCTAAAAATTGCCAGCGTTTGTCGCTAAGCGTTTTATTCTGCTCGGCTTCGAGCACATCTCGTGTCCAGAAGCTCGCCCGTTCTGCGCCATAGTTGAAATTGGTCGGCTCGTAGAGAGTAGCGTAATCATGATTACCGAGGACGGACCACTCTGTTTTATCTATGATTAAATCGAGGCACTCCTTTGGGTTGGGACCATAGCCTATCACATCACCCAGGCAGTAGATTTTTTTTATGCCTCGTTTCTCGATATCTGCCAAAACCGTGGTCAAAGCTTCGATATTCGAATGTATATCACTTAGTATCGCAAACATATATCGTAACTCATTGTTTGTATTTCGTGGTTCATAATTCTTGATTCGTCATTCATAATTCGAACAGGATAGCAAAATCTTACAAAAATGCCAGTAAAAATAACCCCGCAATGAATTGCGGGGCTAAATATTTAGCCGCCAAATTTATTTGGCGGTTTTCTACAGATTTACACTGTTCATTATTACTGCTATAATGCTGCAAAATTAAAGCGATACGAGATGCGAAAATGGATGACGTGAATCTAATTGAAACGCACGGGCTGGTGAAAAAATACTCCGGCCGGGTTGTAGTCGATGATGTATCTATTACTATTGCTCCGCACAGCATAGTTGGGCTGCTCGGCCGAAACGGGGCCGGCAAAACCACTACTTTCAGGATGATTATGGGTATGATTATACCCAATAAGGGGCAGGTTATTTTTGAAGGCAAAGATATTACCTCACTGCCGATGTATAAGCGTGCACGCCTTGGTATCGGCTATTTGTCGCAAGAGCCGAGCATCTTTCAGCGGCTAAGCGTCCATGACAACTTGCTGGCCATTCTCGAGACGATGTCTATTACTACAGCCGAGCGTTATCAAAAGGCTGGAGCGCTTATTAAGCGTTTCGGGCTGACGGAGGTTGCCGACAGCCAGGGCAGGTTCTTGTCGGGCGGTGAGCGAAGAAAACTTGAAATCGCACGGGCGATGGTGACAGACCCATCGCTGATTCTGTTGGATGAGCCTTTTAGCGGTGTTGACCCGATTACCGTTGAGGATTTGCAGCAGGAGATTCGCCGGCTTGTTGCTTCAGGCGTAAGTATTCTTATTACCGACCACAATGTCGAGCGGACGCTGGAAGTAGCAGATTACGCTTATATTATCGACCATGGCAAGGTAATTGGCTCAGGCAGCCCAGCCGAGATCGTCCGCAACGATACTGTCAGAAAGCTCTACCTCGGCAATACATTTGCCGGCAACGAATTCGACAATAAGTAAAAATGTATTTAAGTATTTAGCCCCACGTTTGACGTGGGATTAGGTGACAAAATGGCAGCGGCGCCGAGAAATAGAACGATTGCACTACTCGACAGCGAGAAAGAAACATATCAAGATGATCTGTTAAAGATTGATGCTCCTGTCACGATTGAAAAAATCCTCAATAAAATCATCAACCAGGATTTTCTCGAAGTAGTGGATTTTTTGCCAAGAGGCTTTATTGACCTGCTCTTTATCGACCCACCGTATAACCTGACAAAGACCTTCAATGGCCAAACCTTCAAACAAGTTCACATAAAACAATACATGGACTGGATGGAATCGTGGCTATCTAAAATGCCCAGATTGCTGAAACCAACAGCCTCAATATATATTTGCGGCGACTGGCGGTCTTCTGCTGCGATTCACCTTCTTTGCGAAAAATACTTTATCGTCAGAAACAGGATTACGTTTGAAAGAGAGAAAGGCCGAGGCGCCAAAAAAGACTGGAAAAACAACAGCGAGGATATTTGGTTCTGCACGGTTTCCAATAATTATACCTTTAACGCCGACGCAGTGAAATTGAAAAGACGTGTAATCGCGCCTTACCGGGAAAATAATGCGCCCAAAGATTGGCAAGAAGAACTAAATGGGAATTTTAGACTAACCTACCCTTCAAATATATGGACGGATATTACGATACCATTCTGGTCGATGCCGGAAAATACCCCACATCCGACGCAAAAACCGGAAAAGCTTCTTGCCAAAATTATTCTCGCCAGTTCTAACGAAGGAGATGTTGTTTTCGATCCTTTTGCCGGCGTCGGAACGACTGGCGTTGTCGCCAAGAAGCTAAAAAGAGATTTTATTATGGTAGAGATAGATGAAGAGTATTGTCTTTA
>CAZIED010000137.1:0-6350 GCA_964538525.1 uncultured Pirellulales bacterium
GGAGAATTTATGAGTCGCAAAATGGTTACAATCGACGGTAATGAAGCGGCAGCGTATGTCGTCCACGCTACGAATGAGGTTATCGTAATATACCCGATCACACCAAGCTCACCTATGGGTGAAATTGCCGACGCCAAAACTTCCAAAGGTGAACGCAATATCTGGGGCACTGTTCCCTCGGTTACAGAGATGCAATCTGAGGCCGGGGCCGCTGGTGCTGTGCACGGTGCATTGGTCAGCGGCGCTTTAACAACAACCTTTACAGCTTCGCAGGGACTATTGCTAATGATTCCAAATATGTATAAAATAGCCGGTGAGCTTCTGCCGACCGTCTTTCACATCTCGGCTCGCTCGTTAGCCTGCCATGCGCTTTCGATATTCGGCGACCATGCCGACGTAATGACTTGTCGCGAAACAGGCTTTGCGCAGCTTTGTTCAAGCAACGTCCAGGAAGTGATGGATTTTGCGCTCATCTCCCAGCAGGCAACATTGGCCTGCCGGGTGCCTTTTCTGCATTTCTTTGATGGCTTCAGAACCAGCCACGAGGTTCAAAAGGTTGAAGAGCTGACGTTTGACGATATGCGTGCAATGATTGACGATAAGCTCGTTGCCCAGCACAGGGCACAGGCGCTTACGCCGGATAGACCAATGATGAGCGGCACAGCCCAGAATCCTGATGTTTACTTCCAGGGTCGTGAGACGGTGAACAAGTATTATTTAGCTATGCCGAGAATCGTCCAGGAAACGATGGATAAATTCGCGAAGATTGTGGGACGGCAATACCATTTGTTTGATTACATCGGCGCAAAGGACGCTGAAAAAGTCATCATTATAATGGGCTCAGGTGCTGATACGGTGCATGAAACGGTCGAATACCTCGTTGCAAATGGCGAAAAGGTAGGCCTCGTTAAGGTTCGGCTGTTTCTGCCATTCAATATAGAAGACTTCATCAAAGCTCTTCCCATGACGACAAGGGCGATTGCAGTTCTTGACCGGACGAAAGAACCAGGCTCAATAGGTGAGCCTTTGTATCTGAATGTGCGAACCGCGGTTGGAGAGGCAATGGGTAAGGGCGAAGCGCCATTTAAGGGCTACCCTGTGATTGTCGGCGGTCGATACGGCCTCGGGTCGAAGGACTTTACGCCGGCGCAGGTCTCGGCGGTATTCGATAATCTGGATACAGCAAAGCCAAAATATGAGTTCACCACAGGTATTATCGAAGATGTGACGGATACAAGCCTGGAGGTTGATGAATCTTTCGAGATACCGAGTCAGGGTCTTTTCCGGGCGATGTTCTACGGTCTTGGCTCGGATGGAACGGTCGGCGCGAACAGAAACTCGATAAAGATAATCGGCGAAGAGACAGACAATTACGCCCAGGCTTACTTTGTGTATGACTCGAGAAAAGCCGGCGCCGTGACAGTATCGCACCTGCGGTTCGGAAAGAAAGAGATTAGAAGACCTTATCTTATTACAACGGCCGATTTTATTGCCTGTCACAATCCGGCGTTTCCGGAGCAGTTTGATATGCTCTCCTCGGCACGGCAAGGAGCCACTTTCCTGATGACCACGCATCCGGGGGCAAAACCGGACGAGGTCTGGGACAGCCTGCCTTTTGAAGTCCAGAAGCAAATCATCGATAAAAAGCTCAAATTCTTCGTAATTGATGCCATCGGTATTGCCCAGGAGCTCGGTCTGGGCGGACGGATTAACGTTATTATGCAAACCGCGTTTTTCAAGATTAGTAATATCATCCCCCTTGAAATCGCTGTCGGAGCTATCAAGGACGCAATTAAAAAGACCTACGGCAAAAAGGGCGAGAAAGTTGTCCAGATGAATAACGCTGCGGTCGATGCGGCTCTTGACAAAATCCACGAGGTTAAGGTTCCTAACAAAGCAACCAGCAAGATAAGGATGCGGAAGGTGGTGCCGGATGATGCTCCGGAGTTTGTCAAAGAAGTCACCGCAGAGCTTATGGCGTTTCACGGCGACAAGCTGCCGGTCAGCAAGATGCCGGACGACGGCAAGTTCCCAACCGGCACAACAAAGTTCGAGAAGCGCAACATTGCCGTCGATATTCCGGTCTGGGAGCCGAACGTTTGCATACAATGCGGGACGTGCTCTTTCCTCTGCCCGCACGCAACGATACGGATAAAGGCATACGATCCAAAATATGTTGAAAATGCTCCAAAGACATTCAAGAGTGCCGATGCCAAGGGAAAGGAATTTACCGGTATGAAGTTCACCGTTCAGGTGGCACCAGAGGATTGCACCGGCTGCGGCGGTTGCGTGCAGGCCTGTCCCGCTCAGGAAAAGGACGCAAATAAAAAGCCGACCGGACGCAAGGCCATCAACCTGTCCCTGCAAGAGCCTCTGCGAGAAACCGAGCGAGAAAACTATGCGTACTTCCTCTCGATTCCGAACACCGACCCGAAGCTCTTTAAGACTGCAAGCGTCAAGGGCAGCCAGTTGATTGAGCCTTTGTTTGAGTATTCAGGCGCCTGTGCCGGCTGCGGCGAGACGCCTTATGTCAAGCTGCTAACGCAATTATTCGGCGACCGCTGCTTTATCGGTAATGCAACCGGCTGCTCATCCATTTACGGCGGCAATCTGCCTACCACGCCTTACACAACACGCGCAGATGGCCGTGGTCCAACATGGAGCAACAGCCTGTTTGAGGATGCAGCAGAGTTTGCGATGGGAATGCGGCTGACGATCGATAAGCTCAAAGAACGGGCATTGTACTTGCTTGATAAGGTTACCGAAAAAGGCTGTGTGAAGAAAGACCTGGCTGAGCAGATACGACCGGCGACTTTGGCCAACGACCCGGCGCAGGAAGCAATTGAGCAGCAGAGGGCACGTGTTGAGGAGCTTAAAAAACAGTGCAGAAAGAGCAACTGTACCGAGTGCAAATATCTATTGGATTTAGCCGATTTCCTTGTTCGCAAGTCGGTCTGGGCAATGGGCGGCGACGGCTGGGCCTATGATATCGGTTACGGCGGACTCGACCATGTGCTGGCAAGCGGAGCTGACGTAAATGTGCTGGTTCTGGACACCGAAGTCTATTCAAACACAGGCGGTCAGATGTCTAAATCTACGCCGAGGGCGGCGGTGGCAAAATTTGCCGCTGCTGGGAAACCCTCACCCAAAAAAGACCTCGGACTGCTTGCTTTTGTCTATGGCAATATCTATGTTGCCAAAGTTGCAATGGGCGCCAATACCAATCAGACGGTCAAGGCATTTGTTGAAGCTGAAAGCTATCCGGGGCCTTCACTTATAATTTGCTACTCGCACTGCATCGCCCATGGTATAAATATGACGTTGGGCTTTGAAGAGCAGAAAAAAGCGGTTGCCTGCGGTCACTGGCCATTGTACAGATTCGACCCTCGGCTTAAAGAGCAGGGAAGAAACCCATTGCAGCTTGATTCAAAAGCTCCAACGATTAATTTCGATGAATATGCTTATAGTGAGAATCGTTACCTGTCGCTGAAACAATCCAAACCGGAAGTGGCTGCTGAATTGATGGCCCTTGCCAACAAAGATGCGGCTGAAAGATACTCCTTGATGGAGCAGCTTGCAAACTTAAAATGCGCAAACCTGAGCGATGAATCCGCCCAGGCGGATGAATCCGCCAAGCCAAGTCCGGAATATACAACACAACCCATAGTAAAATAGTCAGGAATTAAGCAATGAAAGTATCTGTAAGCAACTCTGGTCTATCGAAGCTTGATGAGCTTTGTATTCAAACGATTCGGTTTTTAGCTGCGGATGCGGTCCAAAAGGCCAAGTCCGGCCATCCGGGTATGCCGATAGGAATGGCACCAGCCGCATACGTGCTTTGGACAAGACACTTAAAATTCAATCCCGCTAATCCTCGCTGGCATAACCGCGACCGTTTTGTTCTATCAGGTGGACATGGCTGTATGCTGCTGTATTCATTGCTTTATTTAACCGGCTATGATATAAGTCTTGACGAATTGAAAAACTTCCGGCAATGGGGCAGCAAGACGCCCGGCCATCCGGAATATGAGCCGGGGCGCGGCATCGAGCTAACAACCGGACCTCTCGGTCAGGGCCTTTCCAGCGCCGTTGGAATGGCAATAGCACAAAAGTATTTAGCCAATTATTTCAACCGAGAAGGTTTTTCTATCATTGATTATAAAATTTACGTAACTGCCGGCGACGGAGACCTTGAAGAAGGAATCTCATCCGAGGCAAGCTCACTGGCGGGACATTTGGGTCTTGATAACCTGATTGTCATTTACGATGACAACCACATCAGTATTGACGGCCCAACCGAGCTTAGCTTTACCGAAGATAGAGCCAAACGATACGAGGCGTACAACTGGTACGTGCAGGAAGTAGGCGGAGACGGCAACGATATGGTTGCGTTTGAGAAGGCCCTGGAAAATATAACTCAAAACTCAAACCTGTCCCGAGCGGAGTCGAGGGGACTCAAAACTCAAAACTCTGGTAAGCCGTCGATTATAAAGCTTCGCACGCATATTGCCTACGGCAGCCCGAACATGCAGGATACCGCTGAGGCACACGGTGCACCGCTGGGAGAGGAAGAAATAAAACTGATGAAAAAGAATTTCGGCTGGGACCCTGACAAAACCTTCCATGTGCCGCAGGAAGTCCTCGGCCATACGCGAAAAGCTGTCGAGCGAGGCAAAGCCACTGAGGCGGCGTGGGAAAAATTATTTATCGAATATGCCAGGAAATTCCCGGATTTAGCAAAGCAGTTCTGGGACGCCGCGACTGGGAAACTTCCTATTAAACTCGATGAGATACTGCCGAAGTTCGATGTAAGTAAACCTTTAGCAACCCGTCAGGCATCAGGCAAGGTGCTGGACGCGGTGATGCCGAAGCTGCCTTTGATTTTGGGAGGCTCGGCAGACCTGACGCCTTCGAATAATACAAGATTTGCCGGGGTAAAGGACTTTCAAAAAGATGCCCGCGACGGCAGATATATCCGCTACGGCGTTAGAGAGCATGCGATGGGCGCGATAATGAACGGCATTTCCGTAAGCGGCTTAGCCAGAGCTTATGGCGGGACGTTTATGGTCTTTTCCGATTATATGCGGGGTGCGATTCGCGTCGCAGCCATATCAAAATACCCGACGATATTTATATTTACTCACGATAGCATCGGCATCGGCGAAGATGGACCGACACATCAGCCGGTAGAGCAGTTAGCAGCACTGCGGGCGATACCAAATTTGATTGTGATACGTCCTGCCGACGCTAACGAGACCGCACAGGCCTGGAAATTCGCTTTGGAATATAAAGGCGGGCCGGTAGCTTTACTTTTCACGCGACAGGGATTGCCGGTTATCGACCAGAATAAATACGCTTCTGCAGCAAATCTCACTAAAGGTGCTTACGTGCTGCTTGGCGTCAATAAGTCCAGCCTTCGTAGCCACTACGGCGGAGAAGGCCCGGATGTTCTGCTTTTAGCAAGCGGCTCAGAGGTCTCGATTGCGCTTACTGCAGCAGATGTTCTTGCAAAAGAAGGAATCGCATCGCAGGTTGTTAGTATGCCGAGCTGGGAGCTTTTTGAAAAGCAAGACCAGAAATACAAGGACTCGGTTATTCCGCCGACCATCAAGGTAAGGGTTGCTGTCGAGGCGGGCGTCGAATTAGGCTGGCACAGATACCTCGGCGAAAAAGGTATCTTTATTGGAATGTCCTCATTTGGTGCTTCGGCTCCGTTTAAGGTCTGCTTCGAGAAATTCGGTATCACCGCAGAGAATGTAGTTAAGGCCGCCAAAAAGCTGATAGGAATAAACCTGCGGTGAAACCGCAGGCTAAATATTCAGCCCCACGTTTCACGTGGGATTTTTTATAACATCCTATGGACCTTGGGCGGGATAAGACTTTTCTTGACGGTCTGGATTCCGGAAGTGATAATATCTGCGGTGGTAGGAGTTGAATTAATTTTTTTGATGTAATGAGGCATCTGGATAATGCTTACTCAATCGCAAAAAGATTCTTTAAAAAAGCAATTGGTTAGCTGTCTTGCCGGCGAGAAAGAAGTCCGCAAAATTGTTATCTTCGGCTCATTTTTAGAATCGTCTGATCCGCACGACCTCGACGTTGCTGTATTTCAGGAAAGCGATGAGAAATATTTAACTTTAGCTATGAAATATCGGGGGAAAATCCGTGCAATCGCCCGAATCATACCTATCGATATCATACCGCTAAAAGCCGATGCCAGCGGCGGAATTTTTATGGACGAAATAGCGCAGGGAGAGATTATATATGAAAGATGAAACTAAAAAGTGGCTCGAATAATGCACTCGTCTTGCGTCGAGCGTTGAGCGTGATGCGTATATCGAAAAAGTAAA
>CAZIED010000138.1:0-6348 GCA_964538525.1 uncultured Pirellulales bacterium
ATAATATAGCACTCGCCGGACGGAAATCAATCGCGAATTTGCCATTTCGGCGATTTTCTTTCCGGGCAGGTAAGCATTGCCTATGAAGGTTTCAGGGATCAGGGGCCAGATTTCCCGAACCCTGAACTGTGCTTATAGCCCCCATGCTTGAGCTCGACAGGCAGCCGATAAACTGGCATCAAATCAGGTAAGCCAGTTTATAACTTCACGGGTTTGCACAAGTTCTTTTCATTAGCAGCTACTCTTCCGCAAACCATGCAAAGAAACCGGCCGTCTTTAACAAGCTCTTTGTACTCTTTTGGATTGCTTATCTGAAAACCCAAGTTGTTCAAATAGCACAAATGTTTGTCATGTCCCAAATGAGGCATTGTTGATTTGGCCATAATATTCCCTTTCCAAAATTAGAGCCGTTTTACAATTTGGTTATGTTCCAAAACTAATAAAGCCTCTGCATTTAGTCAATCTATTTTTAACCATAAGCAAAGACATGGATGCACGTCAAGATTGTAAGTAAAACCTGCAGATAGAAAAACAGGTCATTTCGACCGAAGCCCCTGTGTCTTCTGTCGAAGACAGAAACAGGGGCGAATTGGAGAAATCTGCTTTGAAGGCAGACCTCTCCACTCGGCCATACGGCCTCGGTCGAGGTGACAAACGGGGGCCAAGCCGTTATCGATTGAGATAATAGGTAACACAATGGCCTCCACCTTACCTATAAACTTGACGGATACCCAAAGACATCTTGTTATGATGATATGACACAGATTACGGTTTTAGAAACATTTCCTCGACTGATTGTAAACGGTTTGGTATATTTCCCAGCTGATATGTATCAAAAATTATTTTGAATGTTGATTTCGTCGGGAGAAAGACTGTATGGACTATAGAAGGATTATTCCGTGCTTAGATGTAAAAGATGGCCGATTGGTAAAAGGTATCAAGTTCGTCCAATTAAAAGATGTCGGCGACCCTGCTGAAAACGCCGCTGCTTACAGCAAGGCAGGCGCTGACGAGCTGGTATTTCTCGATATAACAGCAACGCTCGAAAAGAGAAAAACGCTGATCGACGTGGTGAAAAGGACTATTGATAGGATTACAGTACCTTTGACAGTGGGTGGTGGTATAGCAAGCTGTCGTGCTATCGAGGAATTACTCGACGCTGGTGCAGCAAAAGTGTCGATTAATACCGCCGCTGTAAAAAATCCTGACTTGATTAAGGAAGCAGCGGAAGAATTTGGCGGCGAAAGAATCACAATTGCAATAGATACCGCCGGCAATACTGAGCTGCCATCGGGCTTTGAAGTCATGGTTGCAAGCGGCACTATCGGTACGGGTATTGATGCCGTGCAGTGGGCTAAAAGGGTTGAAGACCTCGGTGCCGGTCAAATCCTGCCCACGAGTAAAGATACCGACGGCACACAAAGTGGATATGATATTCCAATGACAAGGGCCATAGCAGATGCCGTTTCAATACCTGTCATTGCATCCGGCGGAGCTGGGACGCTGGAACATCTATACCAGGCTATTATCCAAGGTCATGCAGATGCCGTCCTCGTAGCTTCAATCGCTCACTTCGGCAAATACAGTATCCGGCAAATGAAAGAATATTTAGCTGAACGCCGGATTTCAGTTAACCTTTGAAATGACTTATTTATCGCTCCTTTGATACTTTTGAGCCGGCCTTTGATACAGCTTAAAGCACCTTTCAGATATTTTTCAAAAGTCAATATACAAATTTACCGATGGGAGGGGGGTGGTAATTCTAAGTTTTTACTCACTAAACTAATCCCGAGCGCTGTCGAGGGAAAAGCAGGGCAATGTTTAACAGAACAAAAAAAAGTGGATTACCCTGGGGGACGCAACTATTCATTATACGTTGGTACCCAAGTAATAGAAGCTGCCTCAACATAGGCAGCAGAAGGCCTACACCTCAACAAATGCCGCCGCTAATGGTACGCAAACCTGAATGGCGCCGCTGATTTCCCCTTTGTTTTAACTGAAAGCGAAAAATTAAGAACTAAATCCAAATTATCCGGCACAAGGCTTAACTATATGATAATTATCCTATCGAAAATTCCCTTTTTCGGCTGTTCATCTGAGCTTTTAAGCGTGCAACGATAGAAGAATGCATCTGAGAGACACGGGATTCGGATAAATCCAGCGTGGCGCCGATTTCTTTCATTGTCATTTCTTCATAATAGTACAGAACGATAATCAGCCGTTCAGCCCTTGTCAGCCCTTTTGTAAGCAAATTTTTGAGGTCTCGCTTTTGGGCTTCAAGCAGGGGGTCTTCACTTTTTTTATCTTTGATTATATCTATTTCACAAATATCTTTCTCATCCTCACCGTCGCCGCATTTACTGTTCAATGAGACCAGGCCGACGGCATTGGCGTCTCGTTGAAGTCTATTAAACTCATCGATGTCCATGTTTAATTCTTCTGCGATTTCCTCTTCATCAGGTTTTCTGCCGAGGTGCATTTCGAGTGAGTGTGTGACCTTTGCCAGCTGGTGAGCACGAGCCCGCACTAATCTTGGTACCCAGTCCATGCTTCGTAGCTCATCGAGAATGGAGCCTTTTATACGAGGTGCGCAATACGTCTCGAATTTTACGCCTCTATCGGGATCAAAGGCATTGATGGCATCCATTAATCCAAAGGTGCCTGCGCTGATTAGGTCATCGAGCTCGACTTTGCCGGGTAATTTATTATGTAGTCGCTCGGCACAGTATCTCACGAGGTCTCTGTAGTATTCCAGGAGGATATTGCGGTAACGATTATCGCGTGTTTTGTGGAAAAGCTCCCATACCTTGTCGATGCTAATCTGCTGATCGGTTTTCAAAATTGTCTTCCCTGAAAGATACTCCACATTTTGGCATTCCAAGTTTATTACTAATGAACGCCAGCATTCATTTTCGTCTATTGGCTCTTCATTAAACTTTTACACAAAACACCTCTCCAAAATTCTCTATCGGTCTTATGACTGATAACTTTAGAAGAACAAATCACCAGGCTCCTTGATCTTTCATAAGGTGATACTTTTAATTTCTTATTTTTCTAATACTTAAAGACAAAATGGTCTTGCCGTATCACTAATTATTATCACGATTTTTGTATGTATAAATTTCTTCGCTGCAATTGATAGTCCAATAATCATTTGGGTCTGTTTTTTGCCTTTTCTTAAATAATTCCGCAGCAACTCTTTGATTGATCGCATTTTCCCAAAGCTTGTTTATTTGCAGCTCAAGGTACTCGTATAGATTTTCCTCAAAAAGTTTTTTTGCGCATGTATCGATAATCGGTATGGCTATTAAAATACCGCTGTTTGCGAATTTAATATTCTCCGTGTCATGTAGCACAAAACGTTGGTTGAGAGTAAATTCGCTGATTGCATCGTTAAGCAAACTGCAGAACTCGTCTATTTTCAAATCCTTAGGTACAAACCCGGGACAGCGGATGTTTTTTATGTTTTGAAGGATGGTTTTGCGACGAGAGTGAGTGAACTCTATTATTTTTATGAGCAAATCAGAGATGTTATCGGTTGCCAATGGTAGTAGATTCATGTCTGTTACCTACGGTTGAAAACTTGTTTTATAAAAAGAACGTAAAAAATTAACTAAAAAAGATTTTATAGGACTCAAAACAATACAATGCTCTGTAAATATATTTTATATTATGTAAAATGTAAAATATCATTTTTATTTGTCAACTCTTTTTTGGTTTTTTTGAAAGATTTTGAAAATTTTTATTCGATTCAGCTCTCTCTTTCAGTCGGTAATAGCTGGTGATTACATTTTTTAAGGCCTTTCAATTCTTTTGAGGAGCACATCTGATCAGGTGTTTAAGGTGGAGGTCTTATGCTAATTTTTATTTTTTGGTCGGTGTTTTTGCGAATATCGATGTTTGAATATCCGATAACAAAACTGAACCTTTTTGTATTTCCGAAAGTTATTAGGAAGGTCTAAATTTATAATATTCAAAAGTTATGGTTAAAAGTGACAAAACTACAGAGGATATTGTAAGCAATCCTAATGGCAATGTTTCTCTGCTTCAGCAGGTAACTCCGTTGGCAAGGCAGATAAATTGCCTTGATATTGAACGAATCGCTGATGTTTGTATCAATAATATGCCGAATTTGGTCGGTGTAAGATTTGCCTCTTTGTATGTGCTCGATGAAACAAACACCATCTTGCATCTTCTTACGCACAACCACCCTTTTCTTATCAACAAAATAGTTTCTCTGAACCAAAATCCTCCATCTCTGATGGCAATGGCCGTGAGGAGTAAAGAGCTTATATTGATAAGAAATATAGACACGCACAACAGGCCTATAATTAGAAAATCGCAACGCACCTTCTCGGAGCACTATACGACCAATAACTGCGCCGTCGTTCCTCTTATTTGCCAGGATCGAGTTGTAGGTGTTCTAAATTTAGCTGATAAGATTAACGGTGACAGCTTCAACTGTGAAGATATTGCGCTTATAGAGCTGTTTAGCCAGTTGGTTGGTGCTTCGATCGGCAATATAAAGCTGTTCGAGAAGACACAACGCCAGGCTACGACAGATGGATTAACCGGCCTTGTTAACCATAAGACGTTCTATGAAATTTTGGAAAAAGAGCTATGGAGGTCGCGTCGATATGGTGGACATATTTCTTTGATTATGATTGATATTGATAATCTCAAGAAGATAAATGATGCATACGGCCACCGAACTGGTGACAGGGTGATCAGGGAAATCGGTAAAAGGATAAAGGAATGTATTCGGCAAATCGATACGGCGGCACGATACGGAGGAGATGAATTCGCTGTCATTTTGCCGAATACGTCGCTTAGCGATGCTACTGTTGTTGCCGAGCGAATGGTCGAAGTAGTCTCGCGCTCTCCTATCAGCTGGAAAAGAGAGCAGATCTCTTTGTCTATCAGTGTAGGTCTTGGTCAATTTGATGCTGATACCAACCCGGAGGATATTACAAGTCGCTCCGATCAGGCCTTGTACACAGCCAAAGAGGCCGGCAAAAACACAGTTAGAGTTTTTCAACAAACCAAGAAAAACGACAGGTAGTTTTTTATAAGGTCTTTGCTGGTTAAGGTTTTAGTTACATTCCTTTAGGTTTTTTAGCCAATGAATTGCACCTTCATTTTGGATGCATTTTCAATAAAATATTGGTATATCCCCTTTCTGTATCGCTCGAAACTTGTCTGACGACAGTCAAGATTCTGGATTGACCTTTCGACATTCTTGTGATAGATTTCTAATAATTATGGAATACCACAGTTTTACGCTTTCAGTTTTACATTTTCAGCTTTTATAAGGAGTCACTATGCTGCTTCAACCAATCGATATCGGGATTATCGGTGTGTATATTGTCGTCATTATGGTGGCCGGTTTTGCAATGTCAAAACGAGCCAGCCGAAACCTTAAATCCTATTTCCTCGGCGGCAACGTCGTGCCGTGGTATGTCCTCGGCGTGGCAAACGCATCCGGCATGTTCGACATCACAGGCACGATGTGGCTTGTGATGACCATATTTGTCTATGGATTGAAGGGAGTGTTTCTGCCGTGGGTCTGGCCGGTCTTCAACCAGATATTCCTGATGATATTCCTGGCCACCTGGCTTCGCCGTTCAAACGTGATGACGGGCGCCGAATGGATTAACACAAGATTCGGCACAAGCCGAGGAGCCACTTTGTCATATATCAGCGTCGTCATCTTTGCAATCGTCTCGGTTATCGGGATGCTCGCTTACGATTTCAGGGGTATGGGAAAGTTCTCACAAATTCTTCTGCCGTGGGACCTCTCGGCCAACACTTATGCAATGATTCTGATGGGCATAACAACGATATACGTCATATTCGGTGGTATGCTAAGTGTGACGGTGACGGATGTGATTCAATATATCCTGATGACAATAGCATCTGTCCTCATTGCGGTCATCGCATTTCAACAGACAACAGCCGAGCAGATAAACGCCGCTGTGCCGGCGGGCTGGCACAACCTGCTCTTCGGCTGGAAACTCAATCTCGACTGGTCGCAGCACATCCCCGCCGTCAGTGAGCAAATCGCCAAAGACGGCTGGGAGCTTTTCGGAATCTTCTTTATGATTATGATGTTTAAGGGAATCCTGGCCAGCGCCGCAGGCCCGGCACCCAATTACGATATGCAAAGAATCCTTTCGACCCGAAGCCCTAAGGAAGCAGCGAAAATGAGCGGGTTTGTCTCATTGGTGCTGTTTTTCCCGCGATACCTGATGGTCGTCGGCATCACCATCCTTGGATTAGTATTTTTCAAGAACGAGATTGTTCAAATGGGTAGAGGTTTCGACGTTGAGCAGGTCCTTCCCAACGTCA
>CAZIED010000139.1:0-6297 GCA_964538525.1 uncultured Pirellulales bacterium
ATTTCCTCATAAAGCTTGCGAAACGTCTTGCCGTCGCTTAAATCATTGAACAAATTCATTATTACCTCCATGATTCACTATCTAAAAATATATAAACTGTTCTCAGCATAAAGACGCCCATATTAGACAATTAACCGACATAATCAAATATAACTCTTCCTTTATGGACAAAAATAGAGTTTAATTCATCTTCAACGAAAAGTAAACCTAATCTAAAATCTACAGTATAGACTGGTCATAGCAAAAAATCTTTAGTTCAAGTCTGGTCACTGTTATTTTGTCAGAATCATTTTTAGCGAGACCATTAATAGCACCACGCCAAAAAGTCTTCGCAAGACTGGTTCAGATAATCCGACGCCCAGCTTGGCACCGAATAGGCCGCCCACAAAAAAACCAATGCAGATAAGGCCAGCAACCTTCAAATCAACAAGGCCTGCCTTATAGTAGGTCAAAGCAGCAAGCAGGCCAATAGGCGGCACCATCGCAGCCAAAGTAGTGCCCTGGGCGATATGCTGGGATAGGCCGAATAGAAGAACAAGTGCAGGGACCATTATTATTGCGCCGCCGATGCCGATAAGGCCGCTAAATACCCCGGCTACAAGCCCCAATATAATAAAGAGAAATGTGTTTAACATCTGGAGACATCCTTTCGGTTCTATGAGTGGTACAGCAGTAAAAGCAGGTCGATGACGAAAAGCAAAACGATAGTTGCTTCGAGCACGAACATAAGGAAATCGAATCTGTCCTGCTGCAGAATCTGGTAAAGGTTATGGAGGGTTTCAAGCTTTTCATCGATAGTGCGGTGCCAATCGGGCAGATGAAATCGGCTGGCGAGATTCGCATGGATTTGCGCTAAATACCAGTCACCGAAAAATTTCGTTATATTGGACAGCTCATCATCGAGGCGAGAAACGTCGATTCTTATTTCGCGCAGCTTTTTATGCACCTCCCGCCGGGAATGGAAACGCATCTGCGAAATATCACGATAAGATACCTGAAGGGCATCATCAAGAATGCGGTCGTAGGCGGCCAGCTCTACAAGCTGCACATTAGCAAGCTCTATTATGTGCAGGACATCGTCGAGAGCATCCTCTTGGCCGACAACAAGAGTCGCATCCCAATCAACGAGCACCAGCTCTCTATCATAATAGCTTATATACCGCTCGGTGGATTCGACAACTTCCTGCTCGGATAGATGCGCTGCGTTCTCCTCCTGCGTCAGTAGTGCTGCTATTTCGCGGCGATTGGTTTTAAGCCACTGCTCAGCGACGATATGCCGGCCCCCGCTCTTGTCTTCGACAAGAAGACGCGGGGGTAAATCAGCGAGGCAAAAGACGGTGTAAGCCTCGGCCTGGCCGAGCACCGGCACCGGCCGAATGCAGTATGGCTCAAGGTCACGCCGGATGGCTTCAGCGAATTCATTTATTTCCTGATCGAGGCTTCCATCGGCAAATTGAAGGCCATGATATTTTACCAGCTCCTCCAGTGACCGTGCAGCAAACGGCACACGCACCTGTACACTGATTGCACCGATATTGAACAATTTAACGCTTCGTTTGATTTGAACAACCTGGCCGTCAGTAAGATGTTTTGTCTGATCTGGAAAATCGACAACCTGCGGGCAGTAAAAAAACATTTGTCTCGGGCTTCGCTTGCTCGGCGCTATCAGGTATTCTCTGGTGGGTTGCGAGAGGATTCGGTCGATTGTGTGACGTCTCATGTCGTACGCCAGGTCGTAGGCATAAATGTAGGCAACCTCGCCGCGGTAGAGCTTGTCGCCGGGCTGCTCTTTATGGTCCAGATCACTCTGTCTTTCTTCTGTAGTCATAATGTGTCATCCTACGGACCAATTTTCTATCAAGTTTGAAAGTGACTAAAATTTGGAGTGACTAAAGTGACTAAAATTATAAATTATAACTTTTCCTAACTTTAGGCACTTTAGCTCACTTTAGACACTTTAATTCTCACTTTAGCGGATTAAATTCCGTATATAATCCGCCAAAAAGCTCTCTGAATTTATCCTCAATGCTTTGGCTTTCACAAAGCGTCTGGCCGATCAAAACCGCCCTTACGCCGACCAATTTCAGCTTTTCAATGTCGGCTCGTGTTTTTATCCCGCTTTCCGCGACAAGCTCTTTTTTATTATCAACGAGGCTTGCTAATCGGCTGGTGGTATTTAAATCTACCTGCATTGTAGATAAATCTCGGTTGTTAATTCCCAGAACACTGTATCCTTTCTGGGGAAAACCGATAAGGCTGCGGACAGCTAATAGCGTATCAGCATCGTGAACTTCCAGAAGAGCCGTCAAGGTCAATTCCGAGGCGGCAATCATCAAGTCCATCAGCTCTGCCGGCTTTAGTGCTTCAGCTATCAATAATATCGCATCGGCACCGGCGGCACGCGACTCATATACCTGCCAGAGGTCGATAATAAAATCCTTTCGCAAAATCGGCAGCTTCACAGCCTGCTTTATCTGCTCGATATACTCAAGCTTGCCTTGAAAATATTTTTCATCGGTCAAAACACTAATCGCATCGGCACCGCATTTTTCATAAATTTGTGCAATCATCACAGGGTCAAATTCTTCTCTGATAACCCCTGCTGAAGGCGAGGCCTTTTTAATCTCCGCTATAACGTTTATGCCTCGGCTGCTGGGCTTGGTGACTTCTTTATAAAAGTTGCGACACCTCGGCATTGAGCGAACCTGCTCTTTTAACTCATCAAGATTTCTTTGCAGCTTTCGAGTCTCGACCTCGCTTCGCTTGTCGGCGATTATTTTATCCAAGAAATTTGCCAAGGTTATTCTACACCTTTTGCTTTGCCCAGCAAGTTAGTGCCTAAAGTTTGAAGTGCCTAAATTTCTAACTTTATCCACCGTAGGCGGATTTAGCTCACTTTAGTCACTTTATACTTTAGGCACTTTTCAGCATCTTGGGCAGAGGAGCAGATTATAAAAAATATTTATGACGTCTTGTCAGCAACGGTCACATAACCCATACGAAGCTCGTTAACGGTATTTTTAAGAATCTTTTCCTCTTCTTTGGTCAAATTACCTTTGGTTTTCTCATCGAGGGTCTCGAGCATATCTATGTTGTATCGCGCAATTTCCAGGTCAGGCTCTCTTTTTTCCTGCCCCTTTACCTCCAATAGGCCCATAGCAAACAACGCTTGAGTAGTGAGCATGCTCACCAGCGCAGCGAAATTGCCTTTCGGGATTGGGCCGCGAGTCTTATGCTCTTCCTTGGTCTTCTTTTTTTCGGTCTTCTCCTGTGCAGCTAATACTTCTTTTTCCCTTTGGGCCTGCTGCTTCCAATCCTCATCTACTATAATCTTCTTTTCTTGCTTTTTTTCTTCTTCGGTCATAAATCCGTACCCTCTAAACAAAGTGTCTAAAGTTTTGAGTGACTAAAGTGCCTAAAATTATGAATTGTAAAACTTTAGTTCACTTTAGGCATTTTAGCTCACTTTAGTTCAATTATTTTCCGATATTCTGTATTTTCTCTTGTTATCTGCGATATTTTTTTGAACTGCGATCAATATCCCTCTTTTGCTCACGTTCTGTGATTGCCCTACGTTTATCGTATTGCCTTTTTCCTTTTGCCAGAGCCAATTCGACCTTCGCCAGTCCTCTTTTATTAAAGTATATCCGCAAAGGCACCAGAGTAAAGCCCCGCTGCTCAAGTTTAGTTGTTATTCTTCGTATCTCGGCTTTATGCAGCAGCAATTTTCTTCTTCTGGCCGGCTCATGAGAAATTCCACCGGCTTGCTGATACTGGGCTATCTTGGCGCCGACCAGCCAGCATTCGTCGGCATTAATTCTTGCATAAGAGCCGTCAAGGTCGGCCTGGCCTGCCCGCAGCGACTTCACCTCAGTACCCAAAAGCTCAAGGCCGGCCTCAAACTTTTCGACAAGCTCAAAGTTTCGATAGGCCTTTTTATTAACTGCTCTGGGAGACCGCTCAACTTTTTTGTTTTTCCCTGTTTGTGCCGCCATTAGTGCTATGATAGCTACATAAGCAAATTTTTACAATCTGCATTGAGCCGGGTTTTGCTTTAAATTTCCACAATACGACCCAATCTCTGAACTTTGTGCAGTGCCGACAAGGTAAATATCGCTGGATAAAGCTCTTCAAAATACCATAGCCGGGCGAAATATAATCCTATCGGCGAAGATGTTAGCAATGTCCCATACTGGGTTTGTTCGACAAGCCATCGCACCCCACGAGAAATAGCCGACCTTACAGCTAACTCTTGCTGTGAATCTGCCACCGAATGCAACAACGATTCTGCCAGAGCATCTATTGCAAGAGCAGTCTCTTCGGTCGTTGGCTCAATCGATTCCGCTCCTCCCCAGCCGCCACCAGGGTTTTGGACGGACAAAAGCCATTGAATACCTTTTTTCACCATTTTTACACATATACCTCTATACTGCTGAGGCGCCCGGCATAAACATGTCAGGACCTTAGCTGTTCCATAGACGGGATTTTCCTGGTTCTGTGCAAGCTGATTACCAAACCACAACGGAACCCATGAGCCGTCTTCTCTTTGAGCATCTTCCAAATAAGCTAATCCACGCACGATTGCTTTATGCACCCGCCTTTGCAGAAAATCCGGCAGCACATCGAGCCAGGCGGTGAATACCCGTATAGTATGCGCAGTAAGGTCAGGTGAACTTCTGTCAAAAGGCAAAGCCGTCCATCCTCTGCAAAAAGTCGGTATTCCTCCATCACGATTTTGTAATCCCAATAGCCATTTTACTCCGGCAACGGCAGATTCACAAACAGCATCATCTGATACACCAAGATTACGCAGGGCAATTAACGCACCTGCGGTGTCATCAGCGTCCGGCACGGCTCCGGATAGATTTGTCCACGCCCAGCCGCCCGGAGCAGCGTGCGTATAAATATGCTCACTGCGATACTGAATCGACAGCAGCCACTTTTGAAGATTCATCCTGTCACTCAGTGACAGAGCGTCTTCGATGTCACCATCAGCAGCAAGAGCGTTTATGCTCAAGGTTGTCACCCACGTGGCAAGGTTTGTGTCGATCGGCCAGCTGCCGTCATCTCTGGCCGAGGAAGCCAAAAACTCGGCGCCCTTTGTAACAGCTTCGCTATTTTTTTGCCCGCAGGCCGCCAGGCTCATAACCACAAAAGCAGTCAATGGGATTGCTTCGAGGTATCCTCCGCTTTCCGGCTGTATTTCTCGCAGGACAGCCAGAGCTTTTTTGTGTGTCAAATATCGTAAAGCCCTTACAGCAGGATTAGCAGGTCTTTGATGATAGAATCTTGCATATCCTATTGCTATCAGAGCCGGCATCGCATAGCTTACAACCGGAAGATGCAGCCATTTGAAAAATTGATGCGGGCACACCGACAGCTCAAACGGCAAAGGCTTTATAAATCGCCACGCCTGCTCAGATTCACCCAACCTGCCGGCCAGAGCACACATCGTCAGAATCGGCGCCGAGAAGGTTTTGTCTTTGCCATACTGTCGATTGACGGCATCAACAATATCTTTTGGCCCCAGACTGCCAATATAATTTGTAAGCCAAGACTCGGCTTTAGCAACGAGCCTATCATATCGGTGTTGCTCTGCGGCAGATGCAAATGCCGACCAGCAAAGAAGAGTCGTGCTGATATTGCTGATGCTTCCGATTGTGTCACCCCATCCGCAGTCGGAGTTGCAGTTGTCCATCAGCCAATCGAGCCCTTTGAATATGAGAGATTTATATTTTTCTTCATCGACCATCTCCAAAGCAAAAACTGCGGTAGCTGTAGATAGTGCGCTGCTGGATAATTTACTCTGCCAGTATCCTTCCGATGTACGTCGTCGCAATAAATGATTTTTCAGCAATGTGGTGGTATTATCAATATCGCATTTATTTAAATCCATCGGAATAAAATATTTAGCCCCCAGTTTTACGACTCGACTGAGCTCGTCGAAGTCTGGGGGTTCTCGTTCTCGTTATTAAGATGCCCCAGTGCCAAAAGGCCATAATAGGTGTACTCACAATCGAGCACGTCGTCAGAAAAGCTGCCGCGGAAACCGCCCTGTGAACTCCAAAGGCTGTAAATAAAATCGAGACATTGCTCTTTTATGCCATCAAGTGAAGTACCCATTAAAGCAAGGGCATGCAATACGGTAGCAGTAGAAAGCAGATCGGGCTGGTTTCCATGTAACATTGGTATTACCGCAAAGCCTCCCTGGGGAGAAAAGCAGGAAAGCAGCCAGTTCTGCGAAGACTCATCCGCAGGTTCGTGTAAATAGTGCAGGACTGATAATGCCGCCGCTGT
>CAZIED010000140.1:0-6210 GCA_964538525.1 uncultured Pirellulales bacterium
GGGGTCAGATTCCCCGATCCCTGAACCCCGATTCCCGATCCCTGAACTGTGCTTGCGGAAGTCGTTGATATTCCTTTCTTTAGGAGCGTAATAACTAAACACTCGGATATAAGGCGTTTCAAAAAGCTGGGCAAGCTCGATTGTGTGCTTGAACTTGTCCAGATGCGGCGGGAAAGGCTCATCAAGTCTTACCTTGCCGATGGGTGAGCCGATTGCGCTTACAGCAAGGCCGGCGTCCTGTATAATCTTTTTCGATTCCTTTAGCTGCCCTTTGGTCAGGTACATAATATTTTTCTTGTTAATAAAGCGCGGCTCAATATAATGCAGGCCTTCTTTGGAAAGGAATTTAACCTGCTCGCTAAAATCAGCCGATACTTCGTCGGCAAAGGCACTTAATTTCGCCATTTACTATCTCCGATAAAAATCTGTAAACGGGTAATTGGAAATTGGTAATTGGTAATTTGTTCGTTGTTATGAGTTCATTGTTCATCGATGAACAACGAACTATAAACAATAATCCATTTACCAGTTACCAATGAGCAAATTTTAGCTTGTCTTTCCTGACTTTCAAGTAAATCAGCAACGGCCGGCCGGCATTTTGATCGCTTATTGAAAAAAATTGTTGTGTATGGCGTAATGAAAAGCTAATATACCGTTTCGTAAATACGGCAAGTGCATCTGCCCGGGTTTCGATTCGGGGATCGGGGATCAGGGATCGGGGTTCGGCAATCATAATTCTGGCCCCTGACCCCTGGTTTGTCGGGAACCCGGCTCGGCGGGCCGATTAATTTTGGTATTTGTAAAAATTATTGAGGCTGATGAGCAGTGCTTTACGAAATGACACAGGTTGGTATTCAGGCAGCTTTTAATCCACTTGAACCGTGCCAATCCGTAAGTCTTTACACCGTCTCGATTGGCGGGGCCAGATTTGCCGTCAGCAACCATATGTGTATGGTTACGATGGTGGCTCTTATACTGGGGATTTGCATACCGCTAGCAACAAGATCGAGGAAGATGGTACCAAGGGGATTACACAACATGATAGAATTGATATGCACGTTTCTGCGGGAGATGACCCAGCCTATACTGCGAGAGCATACCGACAGATATATCGGGTTCGTGTGGACGGTGTTTTTCTTTATCTTGAGTCTTAATTTGATTGGGATGATACCGTTTGAAAAATTCATTACATTAGCCAGCGGCAGAGAAAGCCGGCTCGGCGGACCTGCCACGGCCAACATCTGGATAACCGGAGCGATGGCGGTAGTAACGTTTTTTATGACTCATATAAGTGGAATCAGCCAACAAGGATTTCGACGTTACTTTATCAATTTTGCGCCGCATGCACCCTGGTGGATTATGCCCTTATTATATATGTTAGAGATAATCACCGCATTTATCAGGCCGATGACGTTGGCGATACGACTTTTTGCCAATATTATTGCAGGTCATATTCTCACTGCCACTTTTCTGGGTTTGATACTCATATTTAAGAATTACACCGTGGCTGCTGCTTCAATGATGGCCGTTGTGGTGGTGTCGTTTCTGGAGCTGCTCGTAGCGTTTATTCAAGCATTTATATTTACTTTTTTGTCAGCTCTTTATATCGGTTTTTCAGTTTCACCGGAACATTAAGTGTAATTAAGGAGGTCTTAAAAAATGTCGGTTATTGCAGGAAGCATGTTGGCTGCGATGGAAACAAAGGCATTAGGGCTTGTGGCTTTTGCGGTAGTGATAGGCTGCGGATTGACAATCTTGGGCGCTGCGTTTGCAATAGGCTGGATCGGAAGCAGGGCGGTCGAATCCATTTCTCGTCAGCCTGAGGCAGGCACGCGAATTTTCTCCGCGATGATAATTGCAGCAGCCCTCATAGAAGGAGTGACGTTCTTCTCTTTGATTATTTGTTTTCTGACGCTTTACTGGATGAAGTAGTACGTTGAAGAAGGCTACCGGAAACTATAATGCGGTCGGTGATTCCAATAGGACTTATGGCCAGCCTTGAGGTTCTGGCGGCTGAAGCCAAAGAAGCTGGCGAGCAGGGTCTTTTCAGCGGGACATTCGCGGATGCCCTGTGGACTGTGCTGGCTTTTGTGCTGCTTTTAATAGTGTTAAGCAGACTGGCTTGGAGACCCGTTCTGGAAAGACTCAAAGCACGAGAGCTGTATATTCAGCAGCAGATAGATGCCGCCAATAGTGCCAGGCAGCAGGCGATAAATCTGCTCACAGACTACAAGCAGCAGGGAATGGAAATTGTTAAGCTGGCTGGTGACGAGGCCGAGGACCGTCAGAAGGAAATTTTGGAAAATGCCCGTCAGGAGGTCCTTGCAATCAGGCAAAAGGCACGGGAAGATATCGAAATCACTCGTTCGGCGGCGCTGGAGCAGTTCTGGAACGAGGCTGGTTCCATAGTTCTGGAGCTTTCACGCGAAGTCCTCAATCGTCAGGTCACGCATCAGGACGATAGCCTCCTCATTCAAGACGCCGTAGAGCAGATAAGACGAGCATCGGACAAAACAGCCGACCACAAGTCATAACGTGGAAAATCTGTATGATAAGCACTTATTTAGGCTTGAGGGAAACATACGCCCAGGCTCTTTTTGAGCTTGCCTGCGATAATCACGTCGCTGATGCCGTCAAAGATGACATCGAGCTTCTGGCTGAAATTATTAACAAGGAAGAGGATTTTCTCCGGTTTCTTGGCTCGCCGTATTTTGCCCGTCCGTACAAAGAACAGTTAGTAAGCGGAGTATTGTCGGGGAAAATTACAGATCTGACGATGAATTTTCTTTTAGTGCTTATCGGGCACAACCGGACCGCTTTGCTGCCGAGGATTGTATCAAGATATGGGCAGCTTTGGGACGCGAACAACGGTTACTTTCCGGTCAAAGTGACGGTTGCGCATCCGCTTGATGAAGCCCAGAGGCAAGAATTACAGTTGAGCATTGAGGCCGCGGTAGGAGGTTTGGCCCGTCTGGAGCTGGTGGTGAAACCCGATGTTATAGGCGGTGTCGTGGTTCGCTGCGGAGACAGGCTTATCGACAATACTGTCCGCGGCAGGCTTCAAACCGCAGTAAAGACAATAATGGGGCAGCTAAAGAGCCAGACAAAACAGCGGACAGGTTTCTGATCGCTGAACGCTAAACGCTGAACGCTGATATAGGGTTTGGCCGGGAAGGTAAGACAATGAAAGCGGATTTCACAGAAATAGGAAGCATTCTTAAACAGGAAATCAGCCAGTATAAAAGTAAGCTGGAGGTTTCCAAGGTTGGACGGGTTGTAGAGCTGGCGGACGGCATCGCACGCATTTACGGGCTTGACGACGCTATGGTCGGTGAGGTGCTGGAGTTTGAAAACGATGTTTTCGGCGAGGCATTCAACCTTGAAGAGGAATCCATCGGCGCGGTCATCTACGGAGATTATACAAAAGTCAGAGAAGGATCAGACGTGCGCGTTACGGGTCGGTTAATGTCGGTTCCAGTCAGCGAAGAGCTCCTTGGCAGGGTGCTCAATCCGCTGTGCGAGCCTATCGACGGCGGACCGCCCATCAAAACATCTGTCAGACGGCTCATCGAAACGGATGCACCGGGAATCGCTCACCGTCAGCCCGTCAGGCAGCCGCTTCAGACGGGGCTAAAAAGCATAGACTCGATGATACCTATCGGACGAGGTCAGCGTGAGCTTATCATCGGCGACCGAAAAACCGGTAAAACTGCAATTGTTCTTGATACAATAATCAATCAAAAAGACCAGAACGTAATCTGCGTATATGTGGCGATAGGCCAAAGGGCTAGTGCTATCGCCGAGGTTATAGATACCCTCAAAAGATATGGTGCCATGGCCCACAGCATCGTGATAGCGGCATCGGCGTCAGATAGTGCTCCGATGCAGTACATAGCGCCATATTCAGGATGCGCATTGGCGGAACATTTTATGTATGAGAAGAACCGCGACACGCTGTGCGTCTATGACGACCTGAGCAAACACGCTATTGCCTATCGCCAATTAAGTCTTTTGCTGCGACGACCGCCCGGCCGGGAGGCGTATCCGGGAGACATTTTTTATCTGCACAGCCGGCTGCTCGAACGAAGTGCAAAGCTGTCCGACAAACGCGGAGGCGGGTCGCTGACGGCGCTACCCATAGTTGAGACGCTCGAAGGACAAATATCCGCCTACATTCCGACTAATGTGATTTCAATAACCGACGGACAGATATATCTTTTACGTGAGCTTTTTCATGCCGGTATAAGGCCGGCTATAGACGTCGGCGTAAGTGTCAGCCGCGTGGGCGGAGATGCCCAGGTGGAAGCGATGAAAAAGGTCGCAGCCAAGCTAAGGCTGGACCTTGCGGCGTTTCGTGAATTGCAGAACTTCGCCAGGCTTGGGACGGACCTCGACAAGGCGTCGCAGGCGCAATTAGACAGAGGCAGCAGAATGGTGGAATTGCTCAAACAGCCGCAGTTCTGTCCGATGTCGGTGGGCGAGCAGGTCATTACAATTTTTGTGGGCTCCAGCGGATTGCTGGATGATATACCGGTAAAAGAGGTTAGTGAGCTTGTGACCAGGTTTTTGCGATGGCTCGCAAAAGAGCATCCTGATTACGTCGGGGAGATAAACAGTACCAAAGCTTTTAGCACCGAGCTCGCCGAGAAGATTAAGCAGGCTTTATCGCAGTACAAGAGGTTGAAGTCATAGAATAGGGTTCATCGTTCATTGTTCTGTGTTTCTCGACAATGAACAACGAACATAGAGCTATGAGCAGATAATGATAGGAATGCGTCAAATATTGCAGCGCCGCAGGGCCGTAAGCAACATTTGCAGATTGACCAGAACGATGCAGATTGTGTCAACGGCGATGTTCAAAAGTTATTACAAAAGATGGCTTGCCGTCGCAGACTATGACGAGGCCCTGGCACAAGCTGGTTATCTGCTTGTTACATCTGAGGTACCTTTGGAGCATCCGTTATTGAAGGAGAATACGTCGGATCGTTCTGTTGTTCTGGTGATTGGCTCAAGGATGGGTCTTTGCGGCTCATACAACAGTTCCGTGTATTCTTTGCTGGAGACCCATATAAACATGGCAAAGGCTGCGGGTAGAAAGCTCGAAATTTTCACGACCGCCGGGAAGCTGGTAAATCTTCTTTATGCACGCGGGGTCACCATAGCGGGCACATACAGTGATCTTGACGAAGTACCTTCTGATGCCCAGATTCAATCCTTAGCTGAGGGTTTCATAAACGACTATATTGACGGCAGGCTCGGCTACTTTGGCATAGTCTATATGAGTTTTCACTCGCCGGGCCATCAGCAGGCGCAGACGATGACTATAATGCCTCTGACTGATCTGATAGACCATCTAATTACACGAGCAAAGGCTATATGGCCATGGGATTTGGAATTTGAAGACTTTTATATGTCGCCTTCGCCGGTAGAAATTATCGAGAGCATTGCAAGAATGATAATACACGCGATGATAAAGGAACGTTTTCTTGAAGCGTCTTTGAGTGAGTACGTTGCACGTATGATAGCTATGCGAAGCGCTACGAAAAATGCCGAGGATATGATTAGAGATTTGACGGCTGATTACAATAAGGCTCGTCAGACGCAGATAACAAGCGAGCTGCTCGACATTATCAGCGGTACCGGAGCAATAAGATGAATAAAGGCAAGTTAATACAGATAATGGGAAGTGTTTTTGATGCTGCTTTTATGCCGGAGCAGATGCCGACGATTTATAATGCGGTTGAGGTTCGTGGCAGCTTTGGGACGGGCAGGACGAATCTATGGGGTGAAGTACAGCAGCATTTAGGCGACGGCAGGGTAAGAGTAATTGCAATGGGCAGCACTTTTGGTCTGCGAAGAGGGATGGAAGTTATAGATACGGGTGCACCGATTTTAATGCCGGTGGGTAAAGAAACTCTCGGCAGGGTGCTTAATCTGCTCGGTGAACCTATTGACGACAGAGGTCCAATAGAGACAAAAGAAAAAATGCCGATTCATCGTAATCCGCCGAGACTTGTTGACTTGTCTGCAAAGACCGAGATGTTTGAGACCGGGATAAAGGTAATCGACCTTTTGTGTCCGTTTGTACGGGGAGGCAAGATGGGCCTGTTCGGCGGGGCAGGTGTGGGCAAGACCGTAATCATTCAGGAACTTATTGCGAGGATTGCGACGAAGCACGGTGGTTTCTCCGTCTTTGCCGGCATCGGTGAG
>CAZIED010000141.1:0-6177 GCA_964538525.1 uncultured Pirellulales bacterium
AAGTCTTTATCAGTAGTCGAATTAGACACTAAAACAAATCACTTGTCACCAACTGACACAACGGAGCAGGAGGGATTCGAACCCCCGTCACCCGGAAGGATGAAACGGTTTTCAAGACCGTCGCCTTAAGCCGCTCGGCCACTGCTCCAGACAACCTTAAGCCAATTTAATCTCCACAAGTCAAACTTTCAAGCGAATTAGCTGATTAGTTAATCAGTTAATTGGCTGCTAATTCTCTAATTCACTAATTCACTACAATTTGACAATATTCACATAGGATTGTAATATTCGTACATTTTGCTGAAGATTTCGTTAAACGTTTGCGGTTGAGCAGCTTCCAGCCTTCGTAGCCGAAGCTACTTCGGCGGAGTAGGCCGTCACGGTTACGTTTTACGTAAGACGAAAGACGACTCGTGCTACGTAGCGAAGCTCCTTCGCAGAGTAGCAAACGAGCAACGCAACCGTAAGACGATAGACGAAAGATAAAGATAAGGTATGCAAATAAAACTAAAGTTTCTCGGAGCAGCTCAAAACGTAACCGGCTCGCGATACCTGCTGGCCGTTAATGGTTCACGCCTTCTCGTTGATTGCGGCCTTTATCAGGAACGACACCTTTTAGCAAGAAACTGGGAGCCGTTTACGGTAGAGCCCCGAAGTATTGATGCTGTCCTTTTAACCCACGCACATCTTGACCACTGCGGCCTGCTGCCGAAGCTGGTGAAAGATGGATTCAAAGGCAAGATATACTGCACAGCAGCCACATCGGAAATCGCGCAAATTATATTGCTGGATTCAGCTAAACTGCAGGAAGAAGATGTCGAATTTAAGCGCAAACGTCATCAGCGGGAAGGCCGAAAAGGCCCATATCCGGAAATCCCGCTTTATACTATAGCCGATGCCGAGGCCTGCTTTCCGCACTTTTGGCCTGTAGATTATAAAAAGCCATTGAAGCTTGGCAAAGATGTTGAGGTCACTTTCTATGACGCCGGCCACGTGCTCGGCTCATCAATAATAGAGGTTAAGGTCAGCCTGAACGGTCAGCAAAGAAGCGTTTTGTTCACAGGTGACATGGGCAGGCCCGACAGGCCCATTGTCCATGACCCCACCTCTTTTGAAAAAGCGGACTACCTTCTGATTGAATCTACTTATGGCGACAGAATCCATCAGAGCCGTGTTGATATAAAAAAGATGATTGCCGAAGTAATCAGCTCCACTAAAAAAGCCGGCGGCAATATCATCGTCCCGAGCTTCGCTCTGGAGCGTTCGCAGGATGTCCTATATTACATAAATGAGCTTCTGCTGGAAGATGCTATTCCACACATTATGGTCTTTCTGGATAGCCCGATGGCCACGAAAATCACCAGAGTTTTTAAACGGCACAGCGAGCTTTTTGACGAGGAGATGGCTGAGTTTATCCGCAAGCACAAGTCGCCCTTTGATTTTCCCGAATTGAAAATGACCGACACAACAAGCCAGTCAAAAGCAATTAATCATATAAAAGGGACCATCATGGTCATAGCCGGCTCCGGCATGTGCACCGGCGGCAGAATAAAACACCATCTGGTTCAAAATATATCCAGGCCTGAGAGCACCGTAATGTTCGTAGGCTATCAGGCGAACGGCACTTTGGGCAGGCAAATCGTCGATGGTCAAAAGAATGTCAGGATACTCGGTCAAAACTATCCGGTCAGAGCAAAAGTGGTGCAAGTGAGCGGTTTTTCCGCCCATGCGGATAAGGAAGAGCTTCTTAAATGGCTGACTGGACTAAAAAAACCTCCAAGAAGATTATTCGTTGTGCACGGTGAGCCGCAAAGTGCTCAGCATTTCGCCAAGGAAGTCGTTCAGAAAACCGGCTGGAAGGTGTCCGTCCCCGCATATCAGGATGAAATAACGCTCGACTGACCGAGGGAAGATGGATGAGAGACGAGGGACGAGAGAAAAGATTTAATCGTCCATCGTCCCTCATACCCCATCCATCGTCCTGCGGGCGGAAAAGTGACACAGCAATATTCCTAACTCATAAAGAAGATATATAGGCCCCGCCAAGGCAAATAAGGAAAGCGGGTCGCCTCCGGGGATTACCGCAGCAGCCACCACCACTATCCCTAACAAAACATACTTTCTGACTTTCTGTAAGGTACGAATCGAAATAAGTCCCGTCTTGTGTAAAAAGAAGATGGCTATCGGCGTCTGAAATGCAAGGCCAAAAACCAGCATCATCGTGCCTATGAAAGACACATACTTTGGAAAAGCAAAATTGGACGTGACACCAAGGTATTTTGTATTAAACCATATAAGATACCGCAGGGTAAGCGGCGCAATTACAAGCAGAAATAATAAAGCTCCAGTGACGAATAATATCACCGAAAAAGGAACCGCCATATAGACATACCGTCTTTCGCGTGGATAAAGACCCGCGGCAACAAATCGCCACAACTGATAAAAAATCCATGGCGACGCCAGCAAAATCCCAGCAACCATTGCTATTTGCATATAGCTAATAAAACCATCGGCTGGCGATAAACTCTGCATGCGAGCATCAGAGCCCATCACTTCAATATAAGGACCCTCGACGAATACTATTATACCCCTGCCAAAGCATAAGCATACGATAAGAGCGATAACAAGGCCTACTATGGCGCGAATTAGCCGGGTGCGCAGCTCCTCGAGGTGGTCGCCCAGACTCATGGTGGTATCGAGGGGATCCTTTTGCTTTTTTTCTTTCTTCTGGTTGGGATTGCCCATTTCAAGAGCAAAAATCAAAAATTAAAATTGTGGAGTTGCTCCCACGTCTTCTTGTCGAAGACAAGAGTGGGGGCAACGACCTCCCTAATTTTGCATTTTGCACTTTGCATTTTGATTTTCATTCGTGTTAGCCGTTGTGGTCATGTTCATCCAGGCCTGCGGCATCCTTGGTCTGCTTTACTAAATCATCCTTGACCTTTTTGACCTCATCGACTACTTCATCTTTTGCATTTTCAGCTTCGTGAATGCCCTTTTTGAATTCGTTCAGACTCCTACCTAAGCTGCGGGCAATTTCGGGTAGCTTTCTGCCACCAAACACCAGCAAAGCAATCAAAAGTATCCACAGCCAATCAAGCCCCTGTGGCCAGCCCACAGATAAAATATTCTGCATATATTCTCTCATTTCAGTCTCCCTTCTAAAAGGAAATCAGGATGTCAGTAAATAAGGTTGCAGCAAATCAGGAAATCCGGATATCAGGAAAAATAAAATCAAAATGTTCACCTTATATTCTGATAACCTGATATCCACTATCTGATAACCTAATATTCTGATTACCACTTATTATAAAATCACCAAAACCACTCTGTCAACGAATTCTTCCATTCTCGAGATGCTCGTCCCCCTGTTTCAGCAAGTGTAAGGCTGTCCCAGCGAAATGGGTAATCCCTCATCCACCGTACATTGTCTTTACCTAAACTGACGCTTATGGCTCTGTCTTCCGCACTCATATCTCCTATTTTCTGCCTTTTATGCTCTGCCATGCGTGCCAATTTACCTTATCACCCAACTCGCTATTTCCCAGCAATGATTCAGTATAATTGAAGGCGAAAAAATTTATCCCTTTCTCGAAACATAAGTATCTTATTTATAAATACTTAAGTCTTACAAAACGCAATTTATATTGATTTTTTGCCTATATTTTGGTTTAATGGTTACGTAGCCATAAATCAAGGATGGTGGGATATTACGTTTTCCGGAGGGGTGATGAAAAAGTTTTATTATGAAATTTGGCTGCCCTTTACTTTCAATAAAAAGAGGATACTATTTCTTGCAATAATGAGCTATATCGCCTTGTGCTAAGAAATCGAAGATTCGCTACAGCAAATTGAACAGATTTTATACTTTCGCAGGCCGCACAATATTGAGCGGCTTTTTTTATGCGTCCGCTGTCGAAGAACCGCCCCCGCATCGTAACCGTCTCTAAATGCGTGGTCGAGGTGTAAAAAAGTTAAAATCCTGCATGAATCCGCAAAGCTTTTTATTTAACCCCAAAAATGGAAGCAGAAAACTTTGCATACTTATCCATCTCGGCCAAGCCGTCAAGACACAACTGTGACCATGTCTCCATAGTATCCCGGACATTTTGCAACTCGTCAAGTGTCATAAAAGATATTTGGCTAATCATCTGCTCCCGTTTGCCGACTTTAGGGGCATCCAGATTCCAATAATGAACGATTCCGAGGTGCACGCTTCCGACCTCGTTGGAGTCATCGTTCAGAAAAGCTACAATTCTATCTGTGTGATTTGCTTCGACAGACACTTCTTCCGCCACTTCGCGCTCGACGGCGGTAATGTAAGTTTCATAAAAGTTGGTATTAAATAAAGGCATGTCGTCACGGGGATTTATATGGCCTCCTATGCCTATCGACCTTTGCCCGACAAGCCTGGCCTCCCCTGCTCGTCTTCCCCTAACATAGCTAAGGTAATTCCCATCATGAGCCATGATTACATAAGGAATTATCTGTTTATAAGACGGGTCTTTTTCAGCCTGTGCTCTCGGCATGAAACAGGGAACACCATGTACAAAGACCTTGCTCAGATAACGGTCCACGTCAAAGGCAAGTCCGTGAAACATCCCTACCTGCTCGATGATTTTTCGCTCGACAACCAGCACCTGTTCTTCTCGAGCCATGCAATTGCTCCATTGTTCGTATGCAGATAACTCTTCAACGTTGACATAAATCAATAATTTGTAAAAACTTGTACTTAACAGTGATACTATCTGCATTGGCCGGAAAGGCAAGAAAAATCCCCTGCAGTTGCTATGGCTCATATCTCCCGCTGATGTCCCTTTATCTCAGTCAGCCAGCAGGTAGTGACATAACAGCTGACGTCTATCGCCAGGCTATGCACGAGGCTGCCACACGCCGTGAATTGCACTCTTGTCGATAATATTACCTGGTTTTGCATTGACATCCATAACAAACAATGTAGAATTACCCCCTTCACGACGTGGCTTTAACCAAGTCCTGAATATCCGATAATCCTTTTAGAGATTTTGTTATGTATTCAGATTATATTCGTAATGTAGCGATAATCGCCCATGTTGACCATGGCAAGACAACGCTGGTAGATCAGCTTCTGTACCAGTCGGGGATGTTTCGGAAGGAAGAGCTTGATAAGCTGGCAGGCAGCGAGCATGGATTGATTATGGATTCAAATCCGCTGGAGCGAGAGCGCGGCATAACCATTCTCAGCAAAAACTGTGCGATTTACTACACAGACTCCAAAGGCAAGAAATATAAAATCAATATAATCGATACACCCGGACACGCTGATTTCGGCGGAGAAGTTGAACGTGTCCTGAAAATGGCAGATGGCGTCCTGCTTCTGGTCGATGCTTTTGAAGGGCCTATGCCGCAGACGAGATTTGTATTAACCAAGGCGCTCGAGCATAAGCTAAAACCAATCGTCGTAATCAACAAGGTTGACCGCGAAAACAGCAGGCCGGACGATGTCGTTAATGAAGTTTTCGATTTGCTTGTTCAGCTCGGCGCCAGTGATGAGGCCCTCGATTTTCCTCTTGTTTACGCATCGGCAAAGGAAGGATGGGCCACGACGAATCTCAAGAAGAAAACCGGTAATATGCAGGCAATATTCAAGGCCATCATAAACAGCGTTCCCCCTCCGAAGGCCAGCCCCGATGCTCCCCTGCAAATGCTCGTGACGAATCAGGAATATTCGGACTACGTGGGACGTATAGCAATAGGCAAGGTTATCGCCGGACAGATAACCGAAGGCCAGAGAGTTACTGTAATCGACAAAAATGGTCTGCAAACACAGCAAAAAGTTGCGCAGATTCATCAGTTTCACGGCCTTGGCCGAAAACAGGTTTCAACCGCTCAAGCTGGCGATATATGTGCGATATCAGGACTTGACCCTATTGAGATTGGCGACACAATTGCCTGTGCGGATAATCCTTCGGTGCTTGCGGCTATTTCTGTCGATGAGCCGACAATGGCAATGACATTCAGAGTCAACGATGGGCCTTTCGCCGGCAGAGACGGCAAATATGTCACAAGCAGGCAGATTGGCGAAAGACTTGAAAAAGAGCTTCAGCACAATATCGCATTGAGGGTGGAAGCCGGGCAAACGCCTGAAGAATTTAATGTTTCGGGCAGAGGGCTGATGCACCTCGGCATTTTGCTGGA
>CAZIED010000142.1:0-6164 GCA_964538525.1 uncultured Pirellulales bacterium
AGGCACCGCTGATAAGCCTCTGAATTGGTTTCTTTTTTGATTTTCTCATATATCGCCTGCCTGATTTTTTCTTGACCGGTTTCAGGGCTTAATAGCAGAAATCGTGTGGCCTCTTGCTCATCGAGCTTTAACCCAGCACTGCAAAAAATAACTGACGGGAAACCTCTCAATAAAATATTTTTTGTCCGCAATCCATACTTTTGATTTTTGTCTGTAATTTTCAAGCTGATTTCCCGTTCATCGTGCGAAAGCATTGGTCGTAAATACTGTAAGAGTAGATTATGCGGTTGGTCTAAAAAGATTAAGATTTTATGCGATAAGTCAACAATCTTGGTGTGCGTATCGGCGTTCCACTTCCCTTCTGTCTCGTGAAAAAACGCTGTGGGTGAACAATGCCCGATTTTAAGAGCATCACCTACCGGAAAAAGGCGACTAATCTCAATTGGAATGTAACTCTTGCCGGTCGATGATGGCGCATTGAAACTGATATTGAATTGTGAACTTTCCGTATAGGCCGAAAGCTGGCATAAAAAGGTTATGAGCTTATTCTCGTTGTCTCTTTTGATAGTCAAGCCAAGTATCTCAAGCAGTTGTTGTGCAGACATCGGCTTAAACTTTGATACATCTACCCTTATCCCCACTTTCGGGTCAAACAGTGCGGCCTGGTCGATTAGCTGTATTAGCTCGGCCTTATTGTGTCCGGCATCAAGCCAGACGCTTACATCGCCCTTATCCGGCAGCCCTGGTAGCTCGACAATCCGCACCTGACCAGCTATGCCATAGAGAGAGTTCGCCACCTGCTCAGCGTGTCTTTTGCCTGCGTCATCGTTGTCAGGCAAAATTGCAACCAGATGACCTGCAAAATACTTATTGAACTCACCGCTCCACTTACCAGCTCCCATAGGACAGGTCGTAGCAGTAAAGCCATATTCACAGAGCCGGTCGCAGTCCTTCTCTCCTTCGCAGATGATTACAAAGTCCTGCGTTGGTGTTTTTATCAGTTCTGGTAAGCGATACAAAACAGGATTTACTCCGTCAAGATTCCAAATCCAGCCATCCTTGCCGTCGGATCTTCGCTGCCGGAAATCTTTTGGTTTATAGCGGACTACCTGATACAGTAATTGGCCAGACTCATCTTTATAATCATAGGTGGCAACAATCTGTTCGTTCATAGGTCAGTCTCTACTCTTGTCATTACCTCAAATGTCTTCCTATCAGGTGCTCCAAGATCAAGCCACTTTGAAATTGTGCTCTCAGCCCAGCGTACTGAACCTCCAATGCGAATCGGGGCCGGAATTTTTCCGCATGAATTTAGGCGGAAAATTTGACGCTTCGATAATATAAGCATTTGTCCCAACGTTTTGGCGGTTAGTAACTGTGTGTTTTGCTTTGTCTCGTTCATAACACTATCTCCTAAAAAAATTTACCCTTTTTAGGTTGCGTTTGAGACGGTGACAAAGCGGTGACAAAAGAGGAAAAAATTTGATAGGGTATGAAAAGTACAACCTTAAACACTTAAAAAACAACAGAAAATTTTTTGAGTTTTTATCACCGAGGACGATAAAAGGGGTGATAAAAATTGCTAATCATCTCTTTGTATTTGTAGAGTGTCGAAATCTTCTTTAGTATGTATTTTTAAGAAGAGGCTGTAGCTATCGAATTTCTTATCATACTTGATGAACTCAACGTTAGATGGAATACCTACAAAGCCTGCCTTGGCTATCTTTTCATTAAGCACTTTGTTAGCATTACGTACTACATCGTATGGTCTGGTCTTTTTGGCATTAGTGAGAAGCTCTTTCTTTATATCATCAGATTGTAAGCTTCCACCTTGTAACAGAAACATCAACCTGTGAGTGTGAGAATCATTTTTGAGATGTAAATCTTTGATTTCATCTTTATAATGAAATTTAATCCTGTTATCATCAATTATAAAACAAGCATCGCCTGGATTTTTCCAAAGCTGAAATTTTTTCTCGGTCTTTGGGGTTTTGGTTTTCTTGCTGGCCGATTGTATTCTTGCTGGCTTTTCCGGTAGTTTAGCCAAAACTGGTCTCACCAATTTACTTTTTAACGCTACGACAATCTCACGTAGATACTTTATTATCGAAAGCATAGGACCGGCCAAGAAAAAGTCAATATCGAATAAAGCTTTATCAAGGTTCTTTCTCTTAAACATCCTTTTTTTGCGATAGGCCTTTTCAGCGTTTTCTTCAGCTTTGGATAATCGTTGGTAAAAATATTTTTGAATAAATGCTATACGCTCAGCGAAAGCTTTATAGCCGTTGGTGCTTAACCAGTCCTTTGCCAAGTCAAATTCTAAGTGAAAAAGAGGAACCATAAGATATTGGCTGATACTATAGTAGTCCCCCTTTTTTAATGCCTTATCTAACTCAGCATATAGACCAGCCGTTTTTTCTCTGCCCCAATTCTCCCACGTGTCAGCAATCTTTTCCAGCAAAGCAACCTCATAAGGTAAGTTGGGAATTACAATTTCTTTGACCTGCCGCGCCAACTCAAATCTCTCCTTAACCTCCTTATCGAGAACATAATCTTCGCAACAGTCGTGAAAGTTTTTCTGGATATTTTTGAAATCCTCTTTATGACAAGACCGACCGAGGGAGTACTGATTCAATGAGTAATTTTTACAGGTGTAACAGTTTCTTTCAATTCCCTGTTCATTGAGCTTTTTATTCATCGCAGCCACATATATTTTCCTCTCCCCAAAAATCTTATTTTACTCGTCTTGGCGAAGGCCAAGCCGTAGCCAGATTGGCCAGCCGCCGTGGGCGGCGATTACCTCGTTAATCTACTTTACTATGCCCTTCAACAATCACGATCCTTGCCCGCCGTAGTTCATTTAGACGAAGGCGGGTCGTCAGCCGTCAGGCCGTAAAGGCCGTAAACCATCTGGTCAGTCTGCTTTCCTAATTCTTTGACCTTGCATTGCTTAGCAGGATTGTCGATGTAGTCGATGTGGAGCATCTATTCCTCCGGCTCAACCGCTGTGTCACTCTGATTACCTCCGTAGCTACGGAGAGATAGAATCTGGGAGTAATAATTCAAAAGGTGCTTGATCTCCTGTGACGAAATACCCCAGATACGGCTTACAGCTTCTGCCAACTCCATCTCCAATTGCGCAAGTAATTCCGGCGAGTCAGTAGCAACAGCATTGTGACATGCTTTTGAGATGCGGACTACTTCGCGATGGGCTCGATCGCCCTCGCGAAAAACTGGGAGTCTAAGTCGTGAAACATCCGTTGGGAAGTACCGTTGAGTCTGCACGCCTACTGAGGCACTGTACATAGCGTCTCTCGCTGGGACGGAGTTCAGTACACCAGATAAGAAAAACGCCTCGTTCTCTGACCCACATGCAAGGAATAATACTGTATGATCGGGAACAACGGCGCGGACTGGCAAACCTTCAAATGAAGTGGGGCCAACCACTGCGCACTGAAACACTTCAGTCAAATCCTTAAATACGACTTTGAATGGCTCCAAGGTGTCGTGACCGACATTACCGATGGCGTAAAACTCCGACCTCTCTTTGTGAAGTTGCTTGTAACCGCTACGTAAGCGGAGTTCCATTTCAAAGTGCTTGAAGAACTCGAACGTGAGTGGTGTTTTCCTCTTGAGGTCCGACACGCTTACCGGCTGAGCAAAATCTTCTCGTTGATGTGGGATGATGATCATTGCGGATGGTTTCGCGTACCATGCACGCACATCTCGGCCTCGAAGAAGTGGAAACAGAAAGTCATCCTCTATTCGCGCAGTGAGGGCATCCACCTTCTTCTTGCCGATGGTGCTCAAGTTGCGAATTAGAAGATGTGGGGCGGGGGATGGGACATGCTCGACCCAGAAAACGCCGTTAAGCCACGTACAAGATCCTGCGTGCGTGCGGTCCATAATGGCTGGTGATCTGTCGCCGACGATTTTTTGGAGAACGGGGAGAACAGGTTTAGGAGCTGTCAGCCATGTGCTCTCAACCACACTCAGCTCGACGGGTGCCGCAAGCCAGTCGGCAATATCAATAGATGAAAGAATCGTGTCGAGATCACCTTCATGAACCGTCACTCGCAGCGAGGTGGGTATCCAAAAGCTGTATGGCACAGGGTAACACGTACGTTCGCCCGCGCGGGCGATAAGCACAGCAGTACGATTGATAGCATTCTCGAATGGTAGGAAAAGAGACAGATCTGAAACCCGCTCGATGTTGAATGGTTTCTTCTCACCGCAGGAAAACCGGCGGAAACCCTCGTTCGCACCAGTCTTGAAAACAGACTGGGTGATAACGAAACCAAGCGACCCCCTCTCAGCCACATACTGATCCAGTGCCACGTAGACGAAGAGTGCGGACAGTTCCTGCTTGACATTGCCGAGACGAGTCCCCGGTATTGCACGCTCTCGCAGCCTGTACTTGTCCCAAAGACCGGATGTGCTATCACGATATTCGGCTGGAAGGCTCTCCCAGTTTACCCAAGGCGGATTTCCCGCTACATAGTCCACTTTGCCGACGAAAAGTGGAGCAAACGCATTCTTGATGATCCTGGCCCAGACGCCATTCTTGTTCGCCTTGTCGAGCTTGACAAGTTCTTTGTAAAGGTCCAGATGCAGGGATTCCGCAGAGACATTTAGCCCATCATCCTGACATCGCTGGATGAACTCCTTAGGCGAGTAGCCGTTCCTCACGCAGAATTCAAGCTGCTCAGCGTATTTGGCAATGTCTTCTCGGCTTGTGGCGATTTCTGTGGGGATAACGAATTTTGCCGCGGCAGTCTTGAGTTCTTTTGCCTTGCCCAAGGTGCCCGCGAAGAGCCCGCCATAAGTCGAGGGTGTGAGGATTGAGTCGCACAGGTAGATGGGGATTTCCACCTTGTCCACGTGGCCGATGAGGTCGCGAATGGTGATGAGGTAGTTGGTGCGGGCGGCCATGACGGCGAGCGGGTTGAGATCAAAACCGATTACATTGGAAAGAATCTTTCGGCACAAGTCATCTTCGCCGAAACGGCATTTTTCGCGATTGGCATCATACCATTTCCGTATGCGGTTAATGGCCATAACTAAGAACGTGCCGGAGCCACAGGCAGGGTCAAGAATACGCTTATCGGGATCGCCCTGATACCCGAGTTCATTGAGCACGTGCTCAGCAAGCCAATCAGGTGTATAGTATTCGCCCAAATCGTGGCGGACACTCTTGGGGAAAAGTTGTTGATAGAGCTTTTTTAAGAGGTCGCGGCTGCTGGCAGGTTCTTCCGACAGAGTCCCGGGGTTGTAATTGTCCAGTTTCGCTACCATCCCGCGGACGAGCTTTTCAATGGGTTCCAACCAGACAGCCGTGTACCAGGCGAAAAGATCGCCTTCCAGAAAGTTTGTTATGTTCAAATGGCGAAAGATGCTGCCAGCTTCAAGGTCTTCCATCTCTTGTTTAAGCTTGTTGCTGGTACCAGCCTGCATCATTTTCTGAAGCGGCGTGGGCAGTTTATGAAAGAATGCCACAATTTCCGACGCCAGCAGCTTCATAAAAAGAGCATAATAGGTGTGGACGGCGAATAGCAGTTCGGCGGGTTTCAGACCCTCAATGGCAACTCCGTAAAACTCAGCCAGTTTTCTAATTCTGTCTGAGGGATGGTCCACATCGTAGCCACAGACCTCACCAAAGAGGATTTTCCATTGGCTAAGAAATACATTCGCTTTTGGATTGTCCGTGGCCACTATGGCATCGTAAAGAGCGTGGATGCCTTCCTGTGCAAGTTTAGCCTCAGAGCCAAAGTCGTCCGCCAGATATTCAGGTGAAAAGGGCTTGCCCTTAGTGCCAAGGTTAAACAAAGCCCACAGGAATCGCTCAGCGGAGTAGCGATTAACTTCGACTGGGTCCTGCACTTGCCATTTATCGTCGCGGAAGCGAACAAAGATAAAGCGGTTCCCGTCAAGACCGACTCCGAAAAGAGTGTTAAGCGGCTGACCGTGTTCGGCTCGCATGTCATAGAAACGGTCTTTAATCTGCTTGACGACTTTCTTACTGCCTGGCGAATCAGCCTTCGGTCCGATGCGGTCAGCGGGACTCTTGGGGTTCTTGTACTCGATGATAACTCGGTCATAGACCGAGTCCACTAGGAGTCTGTCCGAGTAATTCACTCGGACAACAATTTCCCCTTTCTTTACAG
>CAZIED010000143.1:0-6145 GCA_964538525.1 uncultured Pirellulales bacterium
ACGTGTGGCAGCCTCAAGTGAAGGACTGACGCAGAGCGCCAGTCCAAGCTTGGGGATGGCTAAATCTAAACATATACAGAGCCTCTAACGGGACAAATCAGTATAATCTTTCGTCTGTTTTACCGCAAGTGAAAGCACAAAACTATTGATAAATGGCCGAATCGGTAATAGAATACCCTCACTTCGCTCTATAATGCAACTAACGCGATACGACGTTTATTGTAATTTATTGTTTATATGAGATTAAATCCTAAATCCTAATATCTAAATTCGAAACAATTTCAAAATTCAAATATCAAATGTTCAAAACTGTCTGTTTTAATCATTCGAGTTTTGGTCATTTGGATCCTTCGACTACGCTCAGGACAGGTTTGTTTAGGATTTAGAAATTATGATTTCGGATTTTAATTAGAATTTGTTGGGAAAAACATTAGCCTTATTGCTAATTTGTGTTCGGAGTAAAAATGATCAAAGATAGAAAAGACATATATACAAGTCCTCTGGTTGAGAGAAACGCATCGCCGGAGATGGCGGAGCTTTTCGGGGCACAAAAAAAATTCAGCACGTGGAGACGGCTCTGGTTAGAGCTTGCAAAGGCACAAAAGAAACTCGGCCTGAATATAAAGCAAGGCCGGATAGACCAGATGGCAAAACACCTTGACGATATTGATTTTCAAAAGGCAGCCGAGTACGAAAAGAAGTTCCGGCATGATGTAATAGCTCACATCCACACATTTGCTGACGTTGCTCCGAAGGCTGCGCCGATTATCCATCTTGGCGCTACAAGCTGCTTTGTAGGTGACAATGCCGATTTGATAATTATGCGCGAAGCGTTGCAGTTAGTTGCAGGCAAAGTAGCAACGGTTATAGATTTGTTAGGCAGGTTTGCTAAAGAGTATCGTTCGCTTGCAACGCTTGGTTTCACACATTATCAGCCTGCCCAGTTGACCACTGTCGGCAAAAGGGCGACGCTGTGGTGCTATGAGTTTGTGATGGACCTGCAGGAGATCGAGCATCGGCTCGAAACCCTCCCCTTTAGAGGCGTAAAAGGCACGACCGGCACGCAGGCTTCCTTCCTCGCACTTTTCGATGGCAACCACACCAAGGTTAAGCATCTCGATAAAGCTGTAGCCGAGGCGTTCGGCTTTAAAAATATATGCGCTGTCACAGGCCAAACTTACCAGCGCAAAATCGATACCCTCATTATCAACTCCCTTGCGCTTGTGGCACAATCGGCTCACAAGATGTGCAACGACCTTCGGCTGCTTGCGAATCTAAAAGAGATTGAAGAGCCGTTTGAAGAGGCTCAGGTCGGCTCATCCGCAATGCCTTACAAAAGAAATCCGATGCGATGCGAAAGGGTGACAGCACTGGCAAGATTCGTATTGAGTCTGGCAACAAGTCCGCCCCAGACAGCCTGCGAGCAATGGTTTGAGAGAACACTCGATGACTCGGCTAATAGAAGGATTGTGCTGCCGGAGGCGTTTTTGGCGGTTGACGGGATTTTACAGGTTCTTATAAATGTTGTTTCCGGACTTGTAGTTTATCCGAACGTAATAGAGGCTCACGTCGCAGCGGAATTACCGTTTATGGCGACCGAAAATATCCTGATGACGGCAGTTAAGGCCGGCGGCAACAGGCAGGAAATACACGAAAAGATAAAACTACATTCACAGGCAGCAGCGGCACAGGTAAAAAGATTCGGAAGACCCAACGATTTAATCGGGCGTCTGCGAGCGGATATTGCCTTTGCCAAAGTTGATTTTGAGAAAGTTCTGAATCCGAAGGATTATATCGGCAGAGCTCCCCAGCAGGTCGATGAATTTATCAGGAGTATCGTGACACCAGTTCGAAAAAAGTATCGCAGGGAACTTAACAAAAAGGTGGAGCTTGAAGTTTAGTTTATAGTTCATCGTTCGTAGTTCATAGACAATGAACAATGAGCAATGAACAGTGAACTATGAACAACGAACCAATTATGACCAGGAAAGACCTCATAAACCGTATCAAAGAAACCGCATATCTTGAAGGTGACTTTATTCTTCGAAGCGGCAAGCGCAGCAGATACTATCTTGATAAATACCTTTTTGAGACCTCCCCAGACATCTTAAAAGCTCTTGGCAAAGAATTTGCCAAACGAGTAAGTCCCGATGTCACGCTAATAGCCGGGGCCGAGCTTGGCGGCGTAGCGCTGGCTGCGGCCACGGCAATGGAAACTGGAGAAAAAAGGCGATAACTAATTTTCTTTCGGCAATTTGGAGGTTCATTATGGAAAAAACTCTTGAACATAAGCAAGGTGATATAAATACAGGCTTACGGGTTATTCTTTGTCTCCCAGGTGTTAGCGTTTGGTTATCCGCAGCATACTTTGCTTTGAAATGGTTTGGCCATATTGCAAGAGGGACAATAACCTACGGAAGCGAGGCGGCAGCTATCTTACTTCCGATTTTAAGCAGCCTGGCATTCGTGGGTGTTCTGGGTTCTTTGGCTTCTGCTGTGATGACCTGTTTTGGCAAAATGAAAATGCGATGGCAAGGTATTATATTTTGCGCAGGTTTAATTGTTCTTTGGTCAATTGCGGGGGATTAGCTTGCTTGATAGTGAAATAATTTTTTGGGCAATCGCTTCCTTACTTGATTGAGGTATTTTTAGCCATTTTGAGCTGGGAGTCTTTATCTGAATGGCGGTTTTCTCGTCGCCGATTGCAGCGGGGGTATTGGCGATTATCATATCAAGACTCTTTTCTTTGAGCTTTTTTTCAGCATTTGCGCGTAGGTTTTTATCCTCCAGAGCAAAGCCGACAACAAAACGCCTTCGGCGTTGCAGTTTTGAGTTCCCTCGACCTGGCTCGGGACGGGTTTGAGTTTTAAGTTTTAAGTTTTTGTGTTTGCCTGCCCATTTGAGAATATCGACGGTTGGTTTCAATTTGATTGTCAGTTCCCTTTTGCCGGATTTTATTTTGGTTTTAGAAGTTCGGATTGGGTTATAGTCAGATACGGCAGCAGCCATAATCAGGCAATCGCAACGTGGAAAATGTTTTTTAACCGCCTTAAACATCTCGGCGGCAGTTTCAACGGGAACAATCCTTAATTTTGAGTTTTGAGTTCCCTCGACCTGGCTCGGGACGGGTTTGAGTTTTGAGTTTTTGATTGTTGTTATGAGAGTGACTTTGTGGCCGGCCTTCAGAGCAGCACGGGTAAGGGCAAGACCCATTTTGCCGCTGCTTGCGTTGGAAATAAAACGCACCGGGTCGATGTATTCCCGCGTACCGCCGGATGTAATCAAAAAGTTCATGTGATGTTTAGTAAGTACTACAAATCAAATATCAAAATGCTCTGTAGAAAACAATGTATCTTGTCATTTCGAGCGAACCGATTCATCCTTCGCAGTAGCCTTGCTACGGAGAATGGAAGGTGAGTCGAGAAATCTGTTTTAGTAGATTTCTCCACTTCGCGATGCTAACGCATCGCTCCAGTCGAAATGACAATTAGTCTTTTCTACAAATCAAATATCAAAATGCAAAAATCAAAACTACATCTCAAAAATCAAAATTGTTTGCGGTTTACATCTTTTTGAATTTTGATTTGTCATGTTGCGTTTTGCATTTTGCATTTTTGTTTTTTGTGTCATTTTTCCGTGCGTGCAGGGTGTTTATTTTCGCAGAAATCTTATAAATCTCCTTGAGTATGTCTGCCGGTTCGGCCATTCTGCCGAGGCCTTCGCTGCCGCAGGCAAGGCGTCCTTCAACCGGGCCTATCAGCACAAAGCCCATTTGGGAAACTATCTTCACATTACGCTGCACGGCCGGATTATCCCACATGTTATTATTCATCGCAGGAGCCAGAATTGCACGTCCGGATTTAATCAGAGGCCAGCACGCACAAAGCGTCGTGCTGAGCAGCTCGTCGCAAATGCCGTTGGCGATTTTGCTGATAATATTTGCAGTTGCAGGCGCTACGACAACGATGTCGGCCCGGTCGGCAAGATTTATATGGCCGGGTTTTTCTCGCTCAGGGGCATTGCTATCCCATAAACTTGTATAGACCGAAGAGCAGGTGACGGCTTCGAAGCTCTTTGGGCCGATGAGCTGACAGGCAGATTCGGTCATTACAGTTGTCACCTTAGCGCCGGCGGCGGTCAGGGAGCTTGCCAGCTCGACCGCCTTATATGCAGCGATTCCTCCGCTAACACCTAACAAGATATTTATATTTTCAAACATTCTTGTTTGGTCATTGGTAACTGGAAACTGGTAACTTGTAATTACCAATTACCATTTAACCAGTTACCTTTCCGATTTGCTATGAATCGCTTTTTTTAAAGTCGTCGTCAAGAGTGAGTCCATCGACGGTGATTTTGTTCTGCAGGATTTCCTGCACTACAATTTCCATGAGGGTTTTGCCGTTAGCATCTTCTATTAATGGCCGAGAGCCGGACAATAGCTCGCTCATTCGCTTTTGGATTAGTGCTGTTAATTTAAACTTTCCACCAACTTTATTTACTATTTCATCACTTTTTAGCTCGTCAAACATTATTTCTCCTGACTAAAGACTCAAGACTCAAGACTCAAGACTAAAGACTTGTGTCTTGCTGGATAATTTGTATTACCTCATCTATGGCCTGTTGTAAGTCATCGTTTGTCACCGTATATTGATAATATTGCCTGGCAGCGGCAATTTCGCTGTTTGCTTGTATCAGTCGTTGCCGGGCTTTTTGTGCATCTTCTCTACCCCTTCTGCTCATACGTTCCGCCAGGATATTTTCGCCGGGCGGCAAGATAAAAATCATTAACGCATCCTGATAAATCTTTTTTATTTGCATACCGCCCTGGACGTCTATTTCGAGGATTACGGTTTTTCCGGCATTTAGTGCCTCTTCGACCCTGTCCTTTGGTGTGCCGTAAAAATGACCGAATACCTTTGCATATTCCAGCAGCTGCCCGTTCTTTATCCGTTCCTTGAATTCCTGTTCCGAGAGAAAGCAGTATTCCCGGCCATCGGTTTCGCCTTTGGCTTTTGGCCGAGTCGTAGCTGAAATGCCAAGGTAAGCATTATTCAGCCGTTTAATTACCTCTTTGCAAATAGTGCTCTTACCGACGCCGGATGGGCCGCTAATTATCACCACTTTACCTTTTGTTTTCGTTTCTTGCAACTTGCTTTGCACCTTTTTTCTGATAACTGGAAACTGGTAATCACCAATCACCAATCACCAATTCTATTCTACGTTCTGAATCTGTTCCTTGATGCGGTCTATCCGGCACTTCATATCAATCACGTAATGAATAATCTCTGCGTCAGAGGCTTTGCTGGCGATTGTGTTGGCTTCGCGAAGCATCTCCTGACTGATAAAATCCAGCTTGCGACCGGCAAGCTCGTTTGCCTGGCAGCTCTGGTCGAAGCTCTGCAGGTGCGAGTTCAGCCGGGCGATTTCCTCGGATATATCGGATTTCTCGGCAAAGACGGCCACCTCCCGCAGCAGTGTTTCCTCATCTAATTTTAACTTTGCTTCTGCCAGCAGCTCATCGACCCTTTCTTTTATTTTATTTGTATATTCACGCAGAACAATCGGGCAGCGGGCACGGATTTGCTCTAAGGCAATCCTTATTGCGCTGCAATTGTCCTGCAAATCCGCCTGCAGAAATCTTCCTTCGGCTGCCCGCATTTCTTTAAGTTTATCTATTGCCTGCTGCGAAATTTTCAGGATCGTTTCTTTAATTTGCTCAAGCATCTCTTTATCCGGCACGGCAGGCCGGATAACGCCGGGCAGGGTTAATAAATTACCAATATCAATCCGCCAAAGCGGTCCGATGTCGGCGGAGTGCTTAATCCGGCTTAGTCTTTCAACGATCGCCCGCAGGATATTTTCATCTATGTCGAAAAGTCCGTTTGGTGATGTTTGTTTTAGCCTGAGCACGTAATTTATTGTCCCGCGTGACAGATTCTGCCGCAGAAGTTTGTCGATATCGTCTTCCAGAAAAGCCATGATTTCCGGCAATTTTATATTGGGCTTGAGGAAGCGATTGTTGACCGTTTTGATTTCAACGGCGTAACTTATGCCATTAGCCTCACCCTCTGCTTGGCCGAAACCTGTCATACTGTATATCATTTAACGACACCTTCAATTTGTTCGTTGTTCGTTGTTCGTTGTT
>CAZIED010000144.1:0-6121 GCA_964538525.1 uncultured Pirellulales bacterium
TCCTAGATTGATTTGGGTCCTCAAATGCGTCACTTATGCTGCCTATGCTCTGTTGAATCGTGTAGACTACCCTGTTGATACCACGGGACTCGATGAACTTATGATGGTTGGCTTTGGTAACAGCCTTTGCCTCTGATCGTTTGAGATCTAAGAGCAAGTTGCAGAATTGTGTGAACTCTCGAGTGAAATCCCGACTACTCTCAGTAAAAATAGCAGCATTGAGGGGACGAGTGATCTTGTGTCCAAATTCCTTTCCAAACTGAAAGAAAATGTATGCGTGGTCGGTTGGTGATATGATTCGTGTTGGGCGCGATTGTTCCAAAAGCTCCAAAAAGGCGAGGCATATATCGTGATATTTCTCAAGAGAAGTGAAACCCTCTCGATTCCTAACAGCTTCTTGAAGCTCCTGCAAGTTCATTAGATTTGATTCCTATCGTATAGATTCTCGCCGACGTGCTGTCATGCGGTCTATTTCTATCCATTCTTCGACTGTCTTTCTTGGTACGTTTTCCAACCTCATTACTGCCCAAGAATTGTATTCCTTGTTAATATCGCATCCCGACCATCGTCTATTGAGTTGTTCAGCACATACAACAGTAGTCCCTGAACCAGAGAAAGGATCAACGACTAAATCACCTTCGTCAGAAGATGCTAAAATTATGCGCCGTAATAATTCTTCTGGTTTTTGCGTCGGGTGTGGAGTCTTTTCCATCATGCCATTGCTGGTTACCGGTATCTCAAATACGTCCTTTGGTTTTGCCCCATTTGGGTGAGGCATCCAGTCGTTCTTTTGTCTACCTTTACCATATTGGCTGGATTCCGCCTGTGGATGAACTGGATACTTTAGTGTGTGATTTCCGTAGGGAATACGTACCAGATCAGCATGGAACGTCATATTCTTGCCCTTACGAAAATGAAGAATGGACTCATGTGACCTTCCCCAATCTTTGGTAAGATTAGCTTTATTCTTATAGAACCAAACTAGCCATTTGCTGCTATAGAAGAATTGCATAGCCGGTCGGTGAATATCAGCAAGAACCTCAGAAAAGCCGCAGACATAGAGTGTCCCTGTTGGCTTCAAAGCCTGAGCTGCAAGTTCTATCCATCGAATTGACCAAGAAACATAATCATCATGGCTGTCGAAGCGGTCCCAATCTACTTTTCCTATGTTATAAGGGGGGTCCGCAAAAATCAGATCGACCGACTCTTTTTCAAGGGATGAGAGCCAGAGCAGGATGTCACCAAGCCAGAGTTCTCCATGCGGATGACGGTAGAATAATTGAGGTTTTTGCTGTTTGACTAATATCTCATCAATTTCATGTAGTTCACCTATGTAGCATTCTTTCCCAAACATGGTTGGGGCATGCACATTTTCTAAGAACGTGTTGCCAACAGGTTTTTTAGGCATTTATCTAAGCCCCCTTCATGAAGCCAAATATGTAATACATATATTTTCGAAAATCTCGGCTCGTAACGATGCCGTATCATACATGTATAGCAAACCAGCAGGTAAAGTCAATAGTGGGAATTAAATGTGTCCGGTACTTTTTCTCCCGTTCGTATCATTTTCCGCTGATTCCGTGCTATCTCGTGCATTTACTCCCAGATTATAACCCTTTGACCCCGCTTGTCAAAAATCTTTTGCAATTTTTTGATGTTTTTAATAAACATATTTTGGTCATTTGTACTTTGAATTTTGGATTTGTTTAGGATTTCGTATTTAGTATTTAGAATTTTAGGGAACATTTATTCTAAAGATTTATTTTCGCTACAATATTATATTGTTACTGTCAAGTATTGTGTATCATCGGCAAAACGCATGGCACCTTCATAGGCTGCAGGAATAAGGAGCGTATCACCCGCTCTGAATTCGACAGGTTCTACATCCCGCCTTAGTCGGGACAAAATTGTGCCGGAGCCGGTTAGAATGATCATCGTTTTCATCTTGCCTGACGAAAGAAGCAGCTCACAATTTTTGGCTTGATGGCCTTTATCAACCTTGAAGTATTCGCAATCCACCAGCCGACCTATCGTTGTTACCGGAAGTTTGTCATTAGCCATACCGAAATTTATGCTTTCTAAAGCCTCTTTGATATGTAGAGGTCTTGGCCTGCCAGTGTCATCGACTCTATTGAAGTCAAAGACGCGATACGTGGTATCTGACGGTGTTTGAATTTCAGCTATTAAAAGGCCTGGCCCGATGCTGTGGGCTGTGCCGGCTGGCAAAAAGTGACATTGGCCGGCCCCAACCGGCACCTTTTGCAGCATCTTATCAACCGTGCCGTTCTTTATTGCTTCTGCAAATTCCTGTTTTTTTACACCTTTTTTAACACCTTTATAAATTACCGCACCAGGAATAGCGGATATGATATACCAGCACTCTGTTTTAGGCTCACCCTTGCCCATGCGTTGGCAGGCTTCTGCTTCAGGATGGACTTGAACACTCAGAATGTCCTCGGCATCAAGAAATTTAATCAATAATGGAAAAGGTCCTTTGAAATTCTTATCGCCTGTTATTTCTTTGGGAAATTTTTGGATTACCGAGCTAAGCGTTTGGCCAGCCATCTCGCCATTTACGATTACGGATTTATCATCGGGCAGGTCAGCCAATTCCCAGCTTTCACCGATCTTTTCAAAAGGCGGAATGTCTTTGTTGAATACATCCCGCAGCTTTTGTCCGCCCCAGATTCGCTGCTTGAATATCGGATTGAATTTCAACGGATAAAAGTTCACGCTTAATCGTCCCTCGTTGCTCGTGACTCGTCTATTGTAAACCAGCACCGCAGGGGTGCTGGCTAATCATCATCTGTCGTCCGTCCTCTGTCGTCTGTCGTCTCTCGGTTACCAGCGTCTCTTCCACCAGAAAAATACCAAAGCGCCGGCCGATAATGCCGCCAAACCACTGATAATCCAGAAAGATATAGGGTCATCATGGGCAAGTGGAATTGTAACGTTCATCGAAAAGATGCTTGCAACCAGAGTCGGAAGCATAATTGCAATCGTCAAAATCGTAAGTGTTTTAATCCGGATGTTCAGGTTGTTGGCGATAATTGATGCACGTGCGTCCATCAGGCTTGAGAGCACCTGGGAATATATATTGGCCTGCTCACGGCACTGGCTGTTCTCAATGGTAAGGTCGTCAAGGAACTCGATATTATCCGGATTAAAGCCAATCTTACCGGCGTTGTTTTTAAGTCTTTCTATAAGAACGCCATTTGAATTTGTGGCGTTGAGGTAATAGACCAGACTTTTTTCGAGTGTAAAAAGATTTAGCAGGTATTTATTCTCCATTGATGTGCTTATCAACTGCTCAATTGAGCCGGAAAGCATGTTTATCGCTTTTAGGTGCTCGAGGAAGTGAATAATCGAACGGTGAATGAGCTTGAGCAGGATGTCCTGGATAGACTGTACCTTAATAAAAGGCTTTCCATCAAATAGCGGTGCTTCGTCTGCGGTCACAATTATAAGCTTATCCTTGAAGATAAAAACGCCGGTAGAAGCTACCTTGAACAGGAAGTTATCTTCGGCGGCGTAGTGTTTCGGCCGTTTGAAAATCATAGCAATGTGCTCCGGCTCGAACTCAAGGCGTGACAGCTCGTCCGGGTCCAGCGAGGAGTTCAACGTATGCTCGTCGATTTTGTACTGTTCGACAAGCTCCTTTTTATCCGCTTCGGTCGGATTTGTGCATATATAAACAAGCGGCGCTGCATTGTCATCTTCCTGCAGCTTGCCGTTCTCGGATATATACATTCGCCTTAGCATTTGTTGACTCTAACAGGAAACAGAATAATTGGTAACTGGTAATTAGTAATTACCAATCACCAATTTCCAATTACCAATATTGTCTAATATTTTACGTACCGAATGCGCCGCTGTCGATAATCAATTTCTCAATTATAAATTATCGTCTGAAAATTTTTGGGTTGCTCTATAAACCTAATGTTCTTAGTCGTAGTATCCAAATTGAAACAACTGCTCAGCCAGGATAGCCAAATCGCCAACGCCGACTTCGACATTCAACATAAGAAACTTGTCCGTCTCTGGCGGATTGGAAATTCGATATTTCCCCACCGTTCACTGTCCGATGTTCAATGTTTATTGTTCTGCCTTCAATCGTCCTTCGTCCATCATTTCTCGCCTCCGGCAGTAGAAAACAATAAATCAATGATGTATTTTACAGTCACACTGATAACCAGTATTACGCCAAAAACGGTTACTACGGAGGCCCCGGTGGGTAAATCCCATTTTGCTGAAGCGTAAAGCCCCAGGACACTTGCGACAAATCCCAGCCCCCAGCCAATCAGCAGGCGATGGGTCACGCCACTGACGAAAAACATTGCACACACCGCCGGAACGACTAAATAGCTGAAGACCAGCAGCACGCCCGCGATACGCACCGAACTTGTCACAATAAAGCCAAAGGTAATGTAAAAAATAAAATCCCAGAAACGAATCCACAAACCATTCTGTCGTGCCAGTTTGGGATTAATTGAGATTAATAGAAATTTTTTCCTCAACAGAAAATGCAATACACCAACAGCGAGATAGATTGCAGAAATCTTTACTATCTGAGGCCAGGTTACAAAGAGGATGCTTCCAATCAGCATCGCCTTTATCGCCTCTCCGCCATGCGGGGCTTTGTCAAGAACAAGAATAGCAGCGGCGGAACTTACGGCATACACAATCCCGATGATTGCCTCCTGAGGAACGGATTCCTCTCGCATTCGTCCCAAGGCAAATACTGCGGCGCCAAAAAACGTGAAAACCAGAGAAATCAGATACGTTTCCGTGCTGCTTAACTCGTATCCGGCCAATAGCGCCAAGGTACTGCCAAGTGCAGCAACCTGCGCCAGCGCCAGGTCCACAAAGATTACGCCGCGGGATACAATGTGAATACCAAGATAACAGTGTATCCCTGTAAGTATAAGGCACGCCAAAAAGGGGGCTATCAGCAGTTCCAATAAACCGTTCATTTCGGCACCTCACTTAGTGCGCTACTCAGCCGAGTAACTATGTTATCGAACATTGCTATGTAATCGTCCGTTCCCTTCTGGCTGTTTACGGCAACAGCAGCCAAAGCTACTTTTGCACCCGTCCTTTTTGCCACAGCATCAGCGTCATTTCGGTTGTAAAAAGGCTCCATTAAAACAATTCCCACCTTTTCAGACTTCATGATATTTATCACTTCCAGAATGTGGCTTGGGCCAGGCGGAATACCCGGTTTGGGTTCAAGTTCCCCGACTACATTGAGATTAAACCGATGAGCAAAATATGACCAGCTACGATGATAAGTGACAATCTTCGAATGTTCGAACGGTTTTAGCCTGGCAAGCCACCCATCCAGCAAAAACATATCCTCCTTCGCCTGTTTAATTTGCTGATTTTTTTCGTTGTGGTCCTTGATGAAGCGGTCGAGGGTGCCCTCTGATTGCATCTGCCAGAGTCGCTCGCCGCCTATTGCCTCCACTAATTTGTCGCCGAACATCGCGTTGTCCAGTTTCAAAAGAAACGCTGCAAGATTGCGATCGTAATCTCTGGCGTGCTCGGGGTCAAGCTGTTTGAGTCGTTGGCATATATTCTTCGCTATGATTCTGCCGTTATATGGGTCGAGCCAGTAATGCGGGTTTCCCAGAGGATGAACGTCACCCATTGAACGGTCTATCTTCATCGATTGTGTGGGAACCTCCAGAGGAATAATTCCTGCACAGACATCCAGATGCCCCGGCGAGCCTATACGTATTCGCTGATTACGAGACCCATCAAGAATCAGTCCTTCATAGCCAATTTCCAGTTCTAAGCCGATTCTTATCCACAAGTCCGCATTCTTTGCCTTTAGCATATAACTTGGCTTAGCTTCGATGAAATGCGGATCTTCCTTGCCGGTGGAAATGGAAGAAACATTAACATGCTCACCCCCAACCGACTCAGAGATGGATTCAAGATTTGTTGTTGTAGTTACAATATTGAGCTTATCTTTGGCCTGACATTGCCGTGGTTTATACATAAAAAGAACAGCAAAAACCAGGCAGAATAAAAAGACCTTCCGGCTGAATCCGTTTATTGAATTCATGTTCATAATTCATATCTCCTTTCAATATTGGTGGGCACGGTGTGGCCCGAT
>CAZIED010000145.1:0-6059 GCA_964538525.1 uncultured Pirellulales bacterium
TGGGACGGTTCAAGATCGAGAAAGTGACAGTCAATAGAGACTCAAGACCAAAGACCCAAGACTAAAGACTATTTCTTTGCCGATAAGTCATCTGTTGGACTTGATTGAAAGGAGTTCTTCAATCAATCTCATACTTTTCCTAAAGTGCCTAAAGTTTGGAGTGACTAAAGTGACTAAAATTATAAATTATAACTTTTCCTAACTTTAGGCACTTTAGCTCACTTTAGACACTTTAACTTCGCTGCGGCGAGGTGAATGAAAAGTGGTTTCCCGATTTTGACCGTTATCGTGCTGCTGCGAAGAAAGTTTCAACGGAGCTCAACGCGATATTTGTTCCGTTTCAGCACGTTTTCGATGAGGCAGCCAAAAAAGCCCCGCCCTATTATTGGGCAGCCGACGGCGTTCATCCTACTATGGCCGGTGCTTATCTAATGGCACAGGCTTGGCTTAAAGCGGTTCTGGGGGAGGCGTAAATAAATACGAAAATGAAAATGCGCCAATATCTTAACTTAAAGCGTAAAAACTAATCTCGATTCTCGTCGGGTATCAAGTATCCAGTATCAAGTATCTATATTCGACGTTTTACTCAAACCGGATGTCGGCCAAGACAAATTCAACGTTGCTTGTGCCATTGAAGTTATTTATCTGAGCCTGATATGCGACATTGAAGAACTCATGCTCGAGCATCTTTTTGGCCAGTTTCCCCATGCCAAAGCCAATACATCGGACATAGCTCTTATTGTCTGTTATTGTCAATTGCAGGTGGTCGCTGTTTAAGCCGACAATCCTTGGCGGAGCTGCAAGGTGTACGCCTTTGGTGGCAAAAATCGGCGTGGGATTGCCCATACCGAATGGGCCGAGCATCTGCAATTGGCCGACCACCTCTTTACTGAACTCGCCCAGACCGGTCAGCGCGTCGATTTGCAATTTGGCGATTGTATCCTCCCCATTCAGATTCTGCTTTGCGTATTTTTCAAAATCGGCGGCGAAAAGGTCTATTTTTTCGGGATTGATAGTCACGCCCGCAGCCATTTTATGGCCGCCGAAGCTGATTAGGTGATGCCCGCAGGCCCTTATTGCGCTGAGCAGACAAAAGCCAGGAACCGACCGTCCTGAGCCTTGAGCGGTTCCTATCTTGTCGGGTGCATTAATCATGATAGTAGGACGATAGAATGTCTCGACTATTCTGGATGCTACAATGCCTAACACTCCCGTATGCCAGTTTCCATCCGCCAGCACGATGCTCTTTTGGTCAGGCTGGTTTAGTCCCTGCTCTATAATCATCTCGCACGCCTGCACGAATATTTTTTTCTCGTGCTGGCGACGTTTATTATTTTGCTGTTTTAGATATTCTGCTATCTGCACGCATCGCTGCCGGCTGTCACTTGTCAGGAGCTCTACCGCCAATCGAGCATGTCCCATTCGTCCTGCTGCGTTGAGCATTGGTCCGAGCCTAAAGCCGATGTCGTAGCTGTCGAGGCCTCGTCCTGACAGTCCTGCGCTTTCAATCAAGGCTTGTATGCCGGGCAGCTTGCTTTCAGGCAGCGCCTTAAGACCGTAGCTGGTCAGAATCCTGTTTTCGCCTCGCAGGTCCATGATATCTGCGACCGTTCCCAAAGATGCCAGGGCGGTTGCATTGAGCATAAATTCACGCAGTCTCGGCTCAAGCCGCTGTCCCTTACAGAAACTGTTGGCGATGGCCCAGGCCAATTTAAATGCGACCATTGAGCCGGATGAATCCTGGTTGGGATAGGATTTTTCCAAAGCAGGGTGGACGATGACAAGAGCGTTTGGAAGCTGGTAGTCTGGTTGATGATGGTCGGTTATTATCAGCTCGAGACCAAGCTGCTCGGCAAGCTCGGCACAGCTTGTGGCGGAAATTCCGCAATCGACCGTCACAAGTAATTTGCTGCCGGATTTTGCTATCGAGCGGATAGCCTCGGCGTTTAGGCCGTAGCCTTCATCGATGCGGTGGGGGATGTAGTAGTCAACATCGCCGCCGAGCAGTTTCAGAATCTGCCAGAGGATTGCTACGCCGGTGACGCCGTCCACGTCGTAGTCGCCATAGACGGTAATTTTTTCTTTATTTTCAATTGCCTGCCTTAATCTGCGAACCGCAGGCTCAATTCCCGGCATGTGCTGTGGGCCGATAAGCTCGGTCAGTTTCGGCCTGAGAAAGATGGCGCCGGCCTGAGTGTCAGTTATGGCGCGATTGATTAAGACCTGTGCCAGGAGAGGTGAAATCTTAAGAGATTTAGCAAGTTGTTCGGTGCGTCCATCCGGCGGTTGGATTATCCATTTCTTTTCCGCCATGACAGCGGAAGTCGGTTTTTGCGTCCGTGCAGATAATTGTAACATTGTCCGTTTAGATATTAGAGAAAAAATATTTAGCCCCGTGTTTTATACGGGGTTGCTTATCCTATTTTATATACCAAATATGAACCGCCGTCGGCAAGGATTTTTTGCTTTATATTTTGTGGTTGTTTGAGGAAAAATATGGTAATTCGACATGTACAAAATATTTATCGTGTAAGGAAATGGGCGGATTGTATGGAGCTAAACATTATTGACATCGGCGTGTTTGTAGCTTTTTTCGGCATCGTCGTGGTCTTTAGCATGGTAAAAAGCCGAAAAGGAAAGACCAGCGAAGATTATTTTCTGGCAAGCCGAGGCTTGAAATGGCCTTTGATAGGCTTTTCCATCGTAGCAGCCAATATCTCCACCGAGCAGTTCGTGGGCATGGCCGGCCAGGGGGCGGGCGGCGTGGGACTTGCCGTCAGTGCCTGGCAACTTGCGGGGTCCATGGGAATCGTGCTGATAGCATTTACACTACTGCCTCGCTTTCTGCGAGCAGGCATATATACTATGCCGGAGTTTTTAGAATACCGGTATAACGTGGCGGCACGGTTAATCATGGCTATCCTCACGGTTATTATCTACATGACTGTGCTGCTGACGGCGGTGTTGTACTCCGGCGCGTTGACGCTCAATACCATCTTTGGTATAGACCTCCGTGTGGCGGCCTGGGCGGTTGGTCTCATAGCCGTGGTATATACCGGCTTCGGCGGATTGAAGGCCGTTGCCTGGGCGGACCTATTCCAGGGCTTTGCCCTGCTGGCAGGTGGATTGTTGGTTTTCGCCCTGGGTCTGCACGCCTGCGGCGGCTGGAAGGCCTTTACTACAGCTAACGCCGGCAGGCTGCACATGATTCTGCCGTCCAATCACGAAGGCCTGCCCTGGACGGGCGTGGCGTCGGGCTTATGGATTGTAATCCTGTATTACTGCGGCCTGAACCAGTTCATTGTTCAGCGTAACCTGGCCGCCAAGACGCTGCGCGATGGGCAGCTCGGCGTCATCTTTGCGGGGGCACTATGGCTTCTGGTACCCTTTGCCATTGTAATGCCCGGCATTATGGCCGTTCAGCTTTACGCCGGACAGCTGGAAAGGAGCGATGCTGCGTTCCCTACACTCATTAAGAGCCTAATTCCCAACGGGCTGCGCGGGTTTATGCTGGCTGCTATTGCCGGAGCGGTGATTAGCTCGCTGGCCTCCATGATGAACTCCGCGGCTACAATCTTCACGATGGACGTGTATCATCGGCTGCTCGATCGCAGGGCCTCACAGGCCCGGCTGGTTTTCGTAGGCAGGGTCGTGACGGTCGTTTGTGTGCTGGTCGGGTGCTCGCTGGCGCCAAAACTTTCGGACCCCAAGTTCGGCGGCGTGTTCCAGTTCATCCAGCAGTTCCAGGGCTACATTTGGCCAGGCGTGGTGGCGGCGTTCGTATTCGGCATGTTAGTCCCGCAGGCGCCCGCTGCTGCAGGCGTTGTAGCGCTAATAAGCGGCCCAGCTATTTACGCCTTGTTCCAAAAGTTTGCGGGTAATGTACACTTCCTTATACAGGTGGCCATCACCTTCCAGCTTGTGCTGCTAATCATGGGCCTAATCACGTTCTTAAAGCCGCTGAAGGAACCCAAGCCCCTGCCGGAACGAAAGGACGTCGAGCTTAAAACCGAACCTTTGGTGATATTCTGCGGCTTGGCTGTAATTGCAGCAGTGGTCGCTTTCTTCATTATTTTTCGTTGACAACAACCGGAATATTTAGCCCGTGGTTTTACCACGGGTTCAGGCTCGCATATATAGGCCGCCGTTGACGGCGATATATTCGCCGGTGATAAAACTTGCTGCGTCACTTGCCAAAAACAGAATCACTTTTGCCACATCTTCAGCTGTGCCGTTTCTACCCAGCGGCGTCTGCTCGGCGGTCTTTTTTCGCCGTTCCGCGGAGCTAAATCGCTGATGAAATCGCGTTTCAATAAAGCCTGGAAGAACGCTATTGACGCGAATGCCATAGCGTGCGAATTCGTTGGCCATCGCTATAGTCTCTGTTGCGACCGCTGCTTTTGCAGCAGCATACAATCCCGCCCCCTCGCCTCCGCCTGTGTGGCCGGCAACCGAGCCAATGTTGACGATACAGCCTTTGCTCTTTTTCAAATACGGTAGGGCTGCCTGCGTCGCAAAAAAAACGCTCCGTACATTGGTTGCAAAAACATCCTCGTGATAATCGACAGTAGCGGTCTCGAATGGCTGTCTCTCAATCAGCGAGCCGGCGTTATTGACCAGGATATTGATGCCGCCGGCCTTTTTTGCGAACTGCTGAACCATTCGGCTAACCTGCTCTTTATCTCGCATGTCGGCACAGAGCAGAACGCCGTCGCTATATTTTTTGACCTGTGCGAGGGTTTTTTCGCCACCCTCCTTTGTCCGGAAGTAATGTACGCCGACGAAGCAGCCTTGCCGGCTGAACATAATAGCTGTTGCAGAACCGATTCCGCTGCTTGAGCCGGTGACCAAAACCTTCTTGCCTTTGAGGTCTTCGTAAATCATTATGTTTTGAAAAACCCCCAAATAAACCTGTCCTGAGCATGGTCGAAGGATTTGGGGGCTATGTTCTGACCGGCTCTTTCCACCAGGCAGGATTTCGATAATATTCTTTAAGCATCATAGCAGCTACAACGCCGTCGCCGACCGCTGTTGCTAACTGCATAACCGCCCCTGCTCTGCAGTCGCCCGCAACGAAGACGCCCGGTGTGCTCGTGCGAAGATATGCGCAATCGCACCTTATAAATCCCTTGTCGGTCAGCTCTACAAAACCTTTCAAAAAGCCGGTGTTCGGCTCCATGCCGACAAATATAAACACGCCATCGCAGGGATAGTCTTCCTCTTTGTTGCTTTTGACGTTCTTTAGCTTGACTGATTGAACTTTGCCTTTGCCTTCGATAGCCGTTACAACGGTATTATATTTAATAATCAAATTAGAATTCGGCTCGTTGGCTTTAGCCAGAAGCTCTTCGACCAGGACCCTGGATGCCCTGAATTCGTCTCTACGGTGAATCATGGTGACCTTATCGGCGAACTTTGCCAGGTGCAGTGTTTCTTCGACGGCTGTATTGCCGCCGCCGATGGAGACGACGTGCTTTCCCTTGAAAAACGGTGCATCGCAGGTTCCGCAGTAGCTCACACCTGCACCAGCGTTGCGGAATTTGTCTTCGCCCGGTACGCCGAGCTTGCGATAGCTGCTGCCGGGAGCTAAAATGACCGCTCTTGCCGTGTATTTATCTTGATCGCAGTTGACGGTGATATTGCCATTTTTAAGTTTCTCTAATTTTGTTACTTCAGAGCCTATTTTGATTTCCGCGCCGAAATTGGTAACCTGTTTTTGCATCTGCTCGACAAGGCCGGGGCCGTCAATTTGTTCGATGCCTGGATAGTTTTCTATTCTGTTAGTGGTATTGATTTGTCCGCCTGGAGCGAGTTTTTCGAGCATCAAGGTTTTGAGCCTGTCTCGCGAAGTATAGAGTGCTGCCGCAAGACCTGCCGGGCCAGCGCCGACGATGATAACATCATATATAATTTCATTCATTCTGTTTTATCTAAATGAGACTCGATCTTGCGTTTAAGATCGGACTCGAAGTTTGGCGTAACACCGGTGATTCGGCTTACTACCTGGCCATTTTTAAAGATATTCATTGTTGGCACGCTCATTATGCCATATTTGATAG
>CAZIED010000146.1:0-6046 GCA_964538525.1 uncultured Pirellulales bacterium
AGCCGCCCATGCCGCCGCCGCCGTAGCCGCCCATGCCGCCGCCGCCGTAGCCGCCACCGCCGTAGCCACCGCTGGTACCACCGTAGCCACCGCTGGTACCACCGTAGCCACCGCCGCCACCGCCGTAGCCGCCGCTTGTACCGCCGTAGCCACCCATGCCACCCATCATTCCCATGCCGCCACCCATACCGCCCATGCCTCCCATCATTCCCATGCCGCCACCCATACCGCCCATGCCTCCCATCATTCCCATGCCGCCCATCATTCCGCCCATCTGCTGAAAGTTGGCCGGTTCGCCGATAAGGTCGGTGATATCATAAACTCGAGTCACCATCTTGCTCGGCAGAGATTCTGTCCTGCCAATGGTGATAACTCCACTGTCAACGATGTAACCAAGATTAGTAGTACCACTGGTGATGGCTTTTAGCAAATTCTCTAATCCCGTGCCTAATCGGACTGACGGTAATCCGTCCATATTTATAGGAGTGGTTCGATCGGTTTCTGCGTTATCCTGTAAATCGCGCCAAAGCACGACTATCTTTAACGGCGGGTCAACGGAGTTTCTCAATATATCGATAGCTTCGCCAAAAGGCATTGTTGGAGTTAATCGTGAAAGATCGATAATCCGGTCTAATTGCTGATATACGACTACGTCAGCCGGATCCATACCAATCGGCTTGTCGGGCTGGCGTGTAGGTTTTTCGGTAATCTCCCTCCAATTCTTGGGATAAACCAGCTCTTCAGCATAAGGAATCCCGGCCTCTTCGGTCTTTAGCAGTATATCGGCCCGCTGCTTGGCTTTATCCTTTTGCATATCTAATTGTTTACGGAAGTAAATAGTATCTTCCAAAGCGTTTTTCAGTGTTAGCGCTTCGTCGTTTTGTGGGTCCAGCGCAAGTAAACTTTCCAGCTGGCCAAGGGCTGCTTCATAACGCTGCTGCTTGGTAAATGTCTTGGCGTTTTCCATCAGCGTTTTTATTCTTTGGTTCCTCTCGGCGTTCATCTGCTCTCTGAATTGACGCTGCTCCTCTGTCGCTTCGTTGCGTTTCTGTTCTTGCAGTTGCTGACTTTGCCTATTCTGTGCCTGCGATATTTCCTCTTTCAGTAGTTTTAACTGTGCACTGTATTGTTTGTAAAGGTCGTCTCCAAGGTCAAGAATATATTCGTTTATGGTACGCTCAGCCCTATCTACCGCCTCTTTTGCTTTATCAAAATTATTATTGTTCAAATTTTCTCGCGCTTCTGCAATCGCGGCGTTAACAACCGCCTGAGCATGGCTCTGTCGGATAGTCCTTTTGCGTTTAATCACATCGATATAGCTACCTTCGTTTGTCACCGGCTCGGCCCGATTTGGTTGAATGGTTTGTGGAGCTGATGTCCCGACCTGAGCAACTTTCGGCTCAATAACCTCCGGCTCACTTATTATCGAGTTCGTATGGCGTAGATTGTTAGCATCTGGTTTGATAGGTGGTGCGGCGTTAGATTCAGGCTTTTGCTCATCAGGTTCTGCCTGTAGTAAGCTGGAAGGCACAGTGTTCGCTCTGGTGTTTCCCAAAGAACTATCAATTTCCGCTACTTTTTCTTGGCATGTTTTGACTATAAATGGTGGAGCTGAGTTGCTATTTATAATCTCGATAAAACCCTCCCTGGCCTCTTTTAGTTGGCCGTCTTGGTATAATACACAGCTGCGATAATAAACTTCGGCGATTCGTTTTTGGGGGTCGTTGACCTGCCCTTCCGTTTGTTGCGAATCTTGAACAGCCTTTTCTTGTACTACGGCAGCTTCCGAAGACGGTTTAGCCTGTCTCTGGTTTTGCTTTGAAAGCTGCCTTGCTGTCTGGGCCTGCTCAACAGTTCGTGCACTAAGAGCTGCTGAATGTGCCTTGTGTAAAAGCTCGGTAAGCTTGCTTCGCTCGGTAGCAGTCATGTAATCAGCATAATTTTGTGCCATGAGCAGGGTTTTTTCTGCCTGGGTATAGTATCCCCTCTCATACTGGGTTGTCCCTATTTGTATCATCTCTTTAACTAAGTGGTGCATTGCGTCGTCGCTATTGGCTTGTTCTGCCTGGGACGAAGCAGTCACCTCGGCTCGACTAAACTGGCCGAAGTCTGATAGAAAAGTTATCAGAAACAGAGTTAATAAAAGAAGAATTAACGGAGACCTTCTCCCAGATGACTTGATAAAAGATCTTAGACTATCCAAAACTAACCTCCTGCCTAAAAAAAAGAAACACCCTTTCGGGAAACCGTTTACAAATTAGTCAATTTTACAACCTCCAATTTAAGGCGTCTGTTTGACTTAAGCCAATTTCAGTGTATAAAAAAACATTTTTATTTGCAAGAGAAAATTTCGATTTATGTCCGTTTGGCCGATAATATCCATCTTAATAAATTGTTAAAATGGGGAATGTAAAAAAACTCCAAAGAAATATCCAGCTAAAAAAAGCTTTTTTTATGGGTTTTTTTGGACATAATAAATATATTTGCGGAAGAAGCGGTAGTAAATTACTGCTAAGAGCACAAAATATGCCCCAACAACCTTTAATATTGGCTGTTGAAACATCCAGCCGGGCAGGCTCAATAGCATTAGCACTTGGTGAAAATGTGCTTGCTGAAACGAGCGTCTCCGGCTCAACCGGAGAGTTGCCACAAGGACAGGATGTATTCACAAAGGGCGGGCCTAAACATAGTTCTGATATCTTCCCTGCTATTGAGAATCTATTGAGCCGATTTAAGCAAAATGTGCAGGAAATTGAGCACGTCTATATCTCTATAGGGCCGGGTAGTTTCACAGGTCTTCGAATCGCGACAACTTTGGCAAAGACGATGCACTTGGCATCGGGCGTAAAAATCGTTGCAGTCGATACTCTCGATGTAATCGCTGCGAATGTCCCGCCGCCGGATGGCATCCAGTATCGGGATAACGAGATAATCGCGCCTGTAATTGATGCAAAGCGCAACTTGTTCTTTGTAGCTATGTATCAGAGGTCGGGGGTCAGGGATCAGGGGTCAGCTCCGAACCCCGAACCCCGAACCCCAAACCACATTGGGGTAAACGTCTGGGAGAAAATTCTTCCGGATTCATTAATGTCCGCTTCACAATTTATCGAGAGGTTTTCAGGATGTGATAAACCTATCTGGCTGCTCGGTGACGGCTTATTATACTACCAGGACAAGTTCAAGGCAGAATCACAGGGTCAGATTCGTTTTTTAGACCGTCAATTTTGGAGCCCACGAGCCGGCAATGTTCACAAGCTCGGCTGGCAGAAGGCCTTATCAGGCCAATTTGCAGACCCTTTGACGCTGATACCGAATTATCTGCGCCCCCCTGAGGTTACAAAACCTGACGAAACAAAAAAGACCCTACGTTCGTTGAAGTATGAAAAAAGGGTACTTTGATTGACTATTTACTATTTACAATTGACTATTTTCTGGTTATCAATAATCAATATTAAATAGTCAGTATTTGCTTTTTGACCTTTGGGCTTCGTTTTTGAAATGACTAATGAGCTTCTTATAAAAAATGGGCGCGTTATAGACCCTGCAAACAGTATCGACAGCATTTGTGATGTGTTAATCGTTGACGGCAAAATCGCAGAGGTAGGTGAATCAACTCAAAACTCAAAACTCAAACCTGCCCCGAGCGCAGTCGAGGGGACTCAAAACTTAAAACTCATTGATGCCACCGGCAAGCTGGTAACGCCGGGTCTTATTGATATTCACGTCCATTTCCGTGAGCCGGGCGATGAAGAAGAAGAGACTATTGCCAGCGGCTCTGCGGCAGCGGTGGCGGCAGGCTTTACCTCGGTGGTTTGCATGCCGAATACGAATCCCGCCATTGAAAATGAAACCGATGTGGAATATATACACCGAAAGGCGAGGTTAGCACGAAAAACACACGTCTATGTAATGGGGGCCATAACAAAAAAAAGAGAGGGCGTTGAGCTGGCGGAAATGGGCTTTATGGCCGAGGCAGGAGCGGTCGGTTTCACCGATGATGGCAGTGGTGTGCAGGAGCCAGCGGTCATGCTGGGGGCGCTTAAATATGCGGGAATGTTTAATAGGGTAATAGCCCAGCACTGCCAGGATAATAGTTTTGCCGGCAATGGTGTGATGAATTCCGGCTACTATTCTACTATCTTGGGTTTGCCGGGAATGGATGCACTGGCTGAAGAGGCGATGTTGTGGCGGGACATCCAATTGGTAAAAAAAACTAAAGCTCACTATCATGCCCAGCATATATCGACGGCAGGATCGGTCGAGCTGATAAAAGCCGCTAAGAAAGATTCTTTACCGATTACTTGCGAGGTAACGCCGCATCATTTGCTTTTGACCGAGGAACATTGCGGAGAATATGACACCAATTATAAGGTAAATCCGCCTTTAAGAAGTGCAAGGGATATTGAGGCCTTGAAAGAAGCGATTGCATCCGGTTTAGTTGATGCGCTTGTCAGCGACCATGCTCCGCATTTGCAAAGCGAAAAGGAGCTGGAATTTTTGGCAGCGCCTTTTGGAATAGCGAGTTTGGAATGCTCCTTGTCGCTTTTCGTAAAGGCGCTTATTGAGCCGGGCATTCTCGATTGGCCCGGCTTAATTCGTTTGATGACGGAAAAGCCGGCCAAGATAATCGGCATTGATAAAGGGACTCTGGGCATAGGCAAACAAGCCGATGTCACTATTATCGACCCTAATGCCGAGTATGAAATTGATGTCAATAAATTTCGCTCAAAGAGCAGAAATTGTCCCTATCATGGCTGGAAGGTCAAGGGCAGGGTCGAAAAAACAATCGTCGGCGGCGAAATAAGATTTGAGGCGTAAAGCGTGACTCGTGGCTCGCGACCGGTGACCAATGAATTGTCTAATTCAGTAATTCGCTATGCTTTTTGCACTAATGTCGGTGATACCAGAGTGGTTTAATCATGAAGTACTTTATATTTGATGAGGTGCGGGTTATAATACTTATATGAATCGAGAAGAATTATTAGAACAGGTCAAATGGGTCATCTGTGAGATAGAGCCTGACGCACAAATCATCCTTTATGGTTCACGCGCGCGTAATGATAATGATTCAGATGAACAGTCAGATTGGGATTTTCTGATTTTACTTGACGGTTCTGTTAATGATGAGCGTGTGGACAAAATTCGGCATCGCCTTTACGAAATTGAGTGGGAGAGCGACGAAGTTCTCTGCTGCATTGTGCGCAACCGAGAAGAATGGAATAGCATTCTGAGTAAGAGTATGCCGTTTTATCAAAATGTTGAGGTTGACGGTATAGTGTTGTGAATAAATCAAACAAAGACCTGGTTTTGTATCGTCTCCGAAGAGCACGCGAAACACTAACGGATGCGCGTATTCTGGCCGATGCCAGCCGTTGGAATCCATGTGTGAACCGACTTTATTATGCTTGCTTTTATGCTATCTCGGCTCTTCTCATCCAGAAAGGTTTATCCTCCTCTAAACATACGGGGCTGCGAAGTCTCTTTAATCGGCATTTTGTCAAAACAAACAAAGTCCCTAAAGAAAAGGCTCGGATTTACAATGACCTCTTTGAGCGGCGTCAGGAGGGTGACTATGTGGATTTTGTGAGCTTTGAAGAATCACAGGTTCGACCCTGGCTCTCTGAGGCCGAAGCGTTTGTTGAAAGCATTGCCGTCCTTATAGAAAAAGGGGAAGAATGATTTTCTCTAAAATGGTTTAAACCTCTGTAGCTGTTCATGCCCAACAAGCTAAACCCGATTTATACAAGATGATATGCAAAATACGAGATATAATGTTGGGTTGCTAAAGTGCAGCGGACATGCTATAATTTCATTGGAGGTACAGTAAAATGAAATTTAGAGTTATTTTGGAACCGAGCGAAGAAGGTGGGTATACCGTTATTGTTCCTTCCCTTCCGGGTTGCGTCAGCGAGGGGAACACACGCGAAGAAGCCTTAAAAAATGTTCGTGAGGCAATTGAGCTCTACTTAGAACCAGTGGAGGACGATCTCAGCTTTTCACCAGATTCTGAGCAATTAGAGATAGCATTATGAGCAAGGTTCCGAGT
>CAZIED010000147.1:0-2051 GCA_964538525.1 uncultured Pirellulales bacterium
GCGATAGAGTAAATCCTAAGAGCGGTGGTTCTGGTGTTTTGTATATTGATGATATTGGATTAAAACTTCCATAGACTTAAGACAGGCTTTGACTTGTCTTAAGGCCTCTGCAGTGGATCTCGATTATTCGGGGCCTATACAAAAGTTTTAAGTTTATAGTTTTAAGCTTAGGATCACTTTGGTATAGGCCCCTATCGTTTTTGCACGAATATTGTATTAATCTGAAATCCGTGGACACCGTACTTATTTCTCCCTTTCATTTAGCTATTTTCACATCTCGCATAAGGCTCTCCAAATAGATGCGGCAAATCTTCCTCGCTTCGCCGCTCGCTTACGCGGAATCTACACTATTGTAGATGGATTTGCAAGAAAAAAGGCAAAAAGTGCAAAAGTGCATAAAGAAAAAACAGACTCAGGAACATTGCCGTAATCCCGTAGGGGATGCCTGCTGGCAGGCATGGCCAAGACCATTTGAGGGACGGTTTTAGTCCGCTAGAGGATGCCTACGGCACTGGATTGGTGCGATTTATCACACCCTGCTGATTTTAAGATATAGGAAGTTTTCGAGGTCGGCAAGGTCCTGGTGTCTGCCGGAAGGCCTGCCCGCCGTACTCTATGGGCAGGCGGGCTTTTTTCCATCTACCTGCTGCGACGAGTGCAACACGGCGAGTAAATATGACACGCACCCCAATTACCGTATATAAGACAAATTAGCTTGAATATTTACCTGATTATTGTAAATTATCCGATATTGGTGATTGGTCATTTGTTCGTTGTTATGAGTTCATTGTACATCGATGAACAACGCACTATGAACAATAATCTAATTACCCGTTACCAATACACATATTTTGTAGGATAAGAAAATGACAGAATTTAAGATTGAGCCGACACAAAGAATCAAGAGGTTACCACCATATCTTTTCTCGCGATTAAACGCGCTAAAACTTGCGAAACGCCAGCAAGGCGCAGATATTATCGACCTCGGCATGGGCAATCCTTGCGATGGTGCTCCGCAAATTGTAGTTGATAAGCTCTGCGAAGCGGCACAGGACAAACGCAATCACCGATACAGCGCCTCCAGAGGCATCACCGGCCTATTAAAAGAAGTAGCAAAAAAATATGAGAAGAAATGGAACGTATCGCTGGACTGGAAAACTGAAGTGCTCGCATGTATAGGCTCGAAGGAAGGCTTCAGCCACCTGTGCCTGGCTATGCTGGAGACCGGCGATACAGCCATTGTGCCGGACCCAGCTTTTCAAATACATAACTATGCAGTGGCATTAGCTGGGGCAAATGTAATATCCGTACCTTTGGGCAATGACCAAAAGTTTCTCGATACCATCGCCCTGGTCTGCGAGCGCATGTATCCGAAGCCCAAACTGCTGATTCTAAACTACCCAAATAATCCCACCACAATGACGGTCGATGAGGGTTTTTTTGAAACTGTTGTAGATGTCGCAAAGCGTTTCGGGATAGCCGTCATCCATGATTTTGCTTATGGAGAGACCTGCTTTGACGGGTATAAAGCGCCCAGCTTTCTGTCGGTAAAAGGTGCAAAAGATATTGGCGTGGAAATTATTACCATGAGCAAGCCCTATAATATGGCAGGTTTTCGCATTGGTTTCGTAGCAGGCAACAAGGATATGATAAATTACCTGGCAACGATAAAAGGCTACTATGATTATGGTATTTTTCAGGCTATACAGATAGCCGGCATAATCGCCATGCGGCATTGCGACCAGGACATTATCGTTCAAAATGAGAGATATCAAACACGGCGAGATGTTCTCTGCGAATGTTTGCAGAGGATAGGCTGGGAAGTGCAAAAGCCTCGTGCAACGATGTTTGTATGGGCCAAAGTTGCCCCGGAGCACAGCCAGGGCAAAAGCACAATCGACTACGCGATGGATTTGATGGAACATGCGGAGGTCGCAATCGCTCCCGGAAGAGCCTTCGGCGAAAATGGCGAAGGTTATATGCGCATCGCGCTGGTGGAAAACGAACAGCGATTGCGCCAGGCAATCCGCAATATCAGCCGATTTGCACAG
>CAZIED010000147.1:2151-6027 GCA_964538525.1 uncultured Pirellulales bacterium
CCCTATCTCTTTGAAGTTTTTCGGAAACTATTGCCGACAAAAATCTTATAATGATTAAAACAAATATAGGCAATACCAGAATCAAAGGTAAAGATATCATATCAGGCAAGCCAAAAATAATACGTATTCTGGGTATGTAATAGAACACATTAAATAATTATGTTTTTCTAAGGAGTATTATTATGAATAAGAGATTGTTTTATTTGACATGTTTTTTTCTGCTGCTTGGTCCGGTTTTGACCAACGCAGCCAAAGCCGGTGACCCAAATCTGGTCGGCTGGTGGAAGCTTGACGGAGATGCGAATGATTCGTCCGGCTACGGGCTTAATGGCACCGTATATGGAGCTGTGACCTATGTTGCCGGCCCAACCTATGGAGCCAATCTGCCCCTTTACGCAGGCAATAGTGCAATTACTCTTAGCGGCGTCGCCGACCAGCAGCAGTATGTAGAATTGCCCAGCGGCGTCGGAACAGTCATGTCTAAGCTGACTGATTGTACCTTCGCACTATGGGTGAACTATCGCCAAACTGGTGGCGGCAACAGGAATCAACGCTTTTTCGATTTCGGTACCAGTATCACGAACTACGTATCATTTCGACCTCGCCGTAGCAGTAGCGCACCGACGTTTTTCGAGATCAGCACCACAAGTGGTGTCGTACAGAGGGTAAGCTATGGACCTTATAGCACCGCCGGTACCGTCATCCCAACCTATACCTGGACCCATCTTGCCGTAACGATTGATGATGCCAATAACATTTTCAGATTGTATGTTAATGGCCAGCAAGTTGGTGAGGCTAACGGTACCAATGCTACACTTGCCCCCATCGATGTCGGTGTTACTACCAGCAACTGGCTCGGCAGGTCGATAGACCCTGGTGTTGAAGGTCCATTCCTTCCTGGCTATTTGGATGACTTCCGCATCTACAACCGTACACTAAAAGTGGAAGAGGTAAGGCAAGTGATGGGTTATCCAATTGCCACCTTTCCTACACCGGCAGATGGTGCCGTTCTTGCTGTGGGCACAACAGCAGTGAACCTTATCTGGGCTAAGGGAGCCAATGCCGCTGCGGTCAATGGCAGCCATCTATATCTTGGTAACAACTGGGACGATGTGAACGATGGCAAAGCTTCCGTGGACAAAGGCCTTATCAGCGGTTCGGCTTATACCGTAACTGATATTGTTCAAGATGTGACTAATTACTGGCGTGTCGATACAATTGACCAGGCCGGTACTGTATATAAAGGTAATATTTGGAGCTTTATGATTCAGCCTCGAATTGCCTGGACTTCTACTCCGGCTGATAGGGCTCTATATATAGCACCGAAAATGACCCTTCGCTGGAAGGCAGGCACAGGCGCTGCTCTGGGGCACAATGTATATCTCAGCGATAATCTCGACCAGGTGACCAACGCTCCTACAGGTTCAACTGCGCTGCCTTTCAGGATATTCTTAGCCCCAACGGTTAGCGATCCAAACTGGACTCCTGCAAATGCCGGAATTGCTCTTGCAGTCAACAAGACTTATTATTGGCGTGTCGATGAGATAGAAAGCCAGGCAGTTATTTATCAAGGTCAGGTCTGGAGATTTACGACCGTCCCCAGCGGTACACCTGTTACCGACCCGAATCTTGTCGGCTGGTGGAAGCTTGATGGAGATGTGATAGATGCAAGCTTAGGATGCAATGGCACCGAAATTGGTGGACCAACTTATGATGCAGGTTACTTTGGCAGTTCAATTTATCTTAACAACGCCAATGACCCTGATACCCTTAATGACATTTATGTTAGCTTGCCCAACGGTTCGGTCATCTCTACACTGACCAACTGCACCTTTGCGATATGGGTGAACTGGATTGTAGGCGGCAATAACCAGAGATTTCTCTCCTTTAGCACCGTCCCTGCAAACTCCATGTATCTCACACCTCGGGATAGCGCTAGTGCACCAACACATTTCCAGATTTCCACTGGTGGCGTCTCGCAGAGGGTGGGATATGGCAGCAACGGATCTAACGCAGGTAGCGTCATGCCATCCAATGATTGGCATCATCTGGCCGTGACTATTAACGCAGATAGTGACACCTTCACTCTATATCTCGACGGTCAGCAAGTCGGTGAGCTTACTGCTGCCACACTTACACCGAGCAGCCTCGGCGTTACTACCAACAACTGGCTTGGCAGATCTGAGAACCCAACTCAGCAGCGGCAATACCAGGGCTATCTGGATGACTTCCGCATCTATGACAAGGTATTAACACCGACCGAGATACAACAATTGATGGTTCGTTTAACTGCTGCTGACCTTTATCCGCATCACCGTGACCCGAATGTCTCTGACAGCCCCACTCTCAGATGGCTTGCGGGACAAAATGCTGCTCAGCATGATGTGTACTTTGGCAATGAAGAGGCCGTTGTTAGTGCAGCAACTACTGCAACGGCAGGCATTTATCGAGTCCGTCAGGCTCTTGATCAAACCACCTATGTACTGCCTGAAGCGCCTCTTAATTGGGGTCAGGCTTATTATTGGCGTATCGATGAAATCGAAGCTAATGGGGCGGTACATCCAGGCAATGTCTGGATCTTTACTACAGCCAACTTCCTGGTGGTGGATAACTTTGAAACATACAACAACGTTGATAATAAGATATACGATACGTGGATTGATTACTACGTGAATAAGACCGGCATGACTGTGGGGCACTTAACTGGCGATTTTGAAGAACACACTATTTTCCGAAGTGGCCGGCAAGCTATGTATATGCGCTACGACAATGACGGTACCGTCAACGAAGGAACCAGCTACCTGACGACTGGAACATTACCTTATTCCGAAACCGATCGCGAGTGGTCGGCTCAGCAGAACTGGAATAGAAACGGCGGCAGCACTTTAAGACTGTACTTAAGAGGCATGCCACCGCTTTATGGCAGCTTCATAGCAGGGCCGCCGACCTGGACACTGACCGCACGCGGTACGGATATCACGGGTACGGCCGACCAGTTCCACTTTGCCTACCAGAAGCTCTCCGGCAATGGGAGCATAATAGCAAAGGTGGACAGCCTGACGAATACCAATGCCGCTGCCAAGGCAGGTCTGATGATGCGTGAGGATGTGAATGACGCAGGTTCTGCTTATGTCGCCGTAGTCATCACACCCAGTAGCGGAGTTCTTTTCCGGTATCGTTCTACTGCAGGTGGTGCGACCACACAGGCAGTTGTACAAACCGGCGTCACTGTTCCACGATGGCTGAAATTGGAACGTAATGTGAACACCTTTACAGCCAGTTATTCCACTGATGGAATTACCTGGACGGCAATGACTACGACAGTAACAACACCTGTGCTTATCGATCTCAATATAGGCTTCTGCTTGTCCAGCGTCAACGTCAACTCAACGTGCACAGCCAAATTCTCTAATCTAACCACGAGCGGCACTGGGCCGTGGGCTAACAAGGATATCGGCATACAAAGCAACTCCGCTGATCCAATTTATGTAGTGCTGCAGGATAGTGCCGGCATTAGTAGTCCCCCGGTCATATATTCAAATCAGGCTGCAACGACCTTAACCGCCTATACCCCGTGGAATATTCTGCTTACGCAGTTTGGCAATGTGAACATGGAAGCTATCACGAAGATGACCATTGGCATCGGCGTCAAAGGCAATACAGAGCTACAGCCTGGACATGCAGGCGATATATACATAGATGATATAGGAGTATATCCTCCATAGACGATAGTAATTGCCATGCACAATTAAAGTGCTATTTCGGGGTCTATACCGATTGGGTATAGACCCCGTTTTTTATGACACACTATAAAAACCCGCCTCGTCGCTCGTCGTGCGTGATGCGTATTGCGTATTAAATATTACGCACGACGCA
>CAZIED010000148.1:0-5927 GCA_964538525.1 uncultured Pirellulales bacterium
TCTCGACTGGCCTTCGGTTCGCTCGAAATGACAAGATACATTGTTTTCTACAAAGCATTTTGATTTTTTATTTTTCATTACTACCTGATAAGATTGCTCAGCTCTTGCAGGATGGCGTTAGCGACTCTGATGGTCCTGGCGTTTGCCTGAAAGCCATTTTGGGCCTCCATCAAAGTAACAAACTCAGTTGCCACATCAGCATTGGACTTTTCCAATGCCCCCCCGTGAATAGTTCCCGCACCACCGGTCAAGGCTTGCGTTGCTACGGCTCCGCCGGAGTTGGCTGAAGGAATGAAGTAACCGCCGCCAACACTTTCAAGCCCCGTTGTGTTCTGGAATAACGCTATCTGCAGGGCGGCGATGTTCCTTTTAATACCGTTGGAAAATGCGCCAATAACTATTCCTTCCTTGTTAATCGAAACCGTTGCAAGCCTTCCCGCCTCATAGCCGTCCTGCTCTCTTGCAACCGACGTCGAGCTTCCTTTAAACTGGGTCAAGCCGTCCATTTTTCCGATGTTGCCCATCCACATCTCGATGGTTTGCGGATTTGCAGTGTCGTGTGCGAACGTTACTTTAAATTGCGAAGAATCTAAGCCGGCCAGTCCCACGAAGGAGCCGTCTTTTGCGCTAAAAGTTAAACCCTCGATCCGGCGATTATCCGGGGTTATTTGACTGATATCGCCTGTAATCGACGTCAGCACCATATCCCAGGTATTTGGCGTATCTGTCCGAACAAATGCGCCTGTAAGAACATGTTTTCCACCCTGAGAGTCAAAAACCGCGATACTAACGTTTTTGACCTCCTCCCCGCCAACAGTCAATAACTCAAAATATGCCGGCGTATTCAGCGAACCATCGCCCGCATAAGAAAGCGTCACATCTGTTTTGCTGAAGCCGCTGCTGTCATCAACGATGCGTATTTGACCGTTTACCAGTGACGCGGTGGAACCGTTAAGAACATTATTATTCAGATAATCAATAAAGTCTCCCAATGTCGTATCCGCGTTGACGGTAAATGTCAGGTTGTCGCTTAATGCCGTGCCATCCTTGTTATACCCGGAGATGGTAATCGTTCCCGACTGCCCGGCGCCGAGCTGTCCGCCGGTATCCGAGCCTCCGCTGAACTGGTCGAGATGATCAATCTCCGTAGCCGATGTAGCCGCTGTGCCGCTAGAAGTATAGGTTACATTTGAAGCGAGCAGTTGTGTTTGCGGCCCGTCAGCAAACGATGCATCGGCGCTTAAATTCCCGGACACCTTTATCTGTGACGTCTTATTGGCAGGCATTGCAGCATCATAAGGGACATGAACATTACTATCATCCGCGGTCTGAAATCCTTCGGATTCACCTTCTCGCCCGATTCGCTGGACAATATAACCCATGGCGGGGTCAATCAAATTCGAATCTGCATCGACAGCAAATACACCCGCACGTGTATATAAATTCTGCTGGCCGTTACTTAAGACAAAATAACCTTCACCTTCTATGGCCATGTCCAGCGGATTGCCCGTGTTCACGATGTTACCCTGTGTCATATTTGGAGATACAGAGGCTATTGCAACGCCGCTGCCCATCTGCTGAGGATTTGTGCCGCCAACAAGTGCGGTCGGCTGCGACGCCTTTTTTATCGTCTCACTCAAAAGCTCAGAGAATGTAATCCTGCTGGCCTTAAAAGCGGTTGTATTGACATTGGCCAGGTTATTTCCTGCAACATCGAGCATTTTTTGATGGGCTTGCAAACCTGTAACACCGGCTGACAATGCACTCATTTCTTTCTCCTTACTATTGCGGTGAACCCCACGTAAAACGTGGGGCTAAATATATCTGTCTTCTGTATTCTGTCTTCTGTTTACTGCTTCACCGACAACACTTCATCCAATCCGACGGCCTGGCCACCGACCGACAATACGATTTGGCCATCAATATTACTAACTTGCTCAACCGTACCGCTGACGATATCAGTAGTGCCTGTGTCGGTTTCCGCCTGAAACGTGACATCCTTGCCTAATAATGAGGCGGCATAATTCTGCTCCATAGAGTTAAGGACCTTTGCGAAGCTGCTATTCATTGTCTCAAGCTGCTGTAACTGAGAAAACTGCGCCAATTGAGAAGCCATTTCATTATTGTCCAGCGGTTCCGTCGGGTCCTGATTTTGCAATTGTGCTATCAAAAGTTTCATATAATCCATTTGTATGTCACTTGCTGTCGTTGTCGCTGATATAGAGTCCATAAGTTATACCCTTTTAATCAAAAAAACTTTTTTATGCTGCTCAAACATTTACAGCAACTTGCGTGCCATATTAAAAGGAGGACTTGCTTTACGGTATGTAAGTTATTGCAATAAAAGTATTTATAAAAATAAAAAGTGAGGGGAATATCAAAATCAGTATAGTGAAATGCTACTTAATAAGAGGATAAATTTTCCTGCCGATTAGGAAAATTCTGCCTGCTCTTACACTGGTTTTTAATCTATTTGGGCTTCAGAAAGCATTTAAGAAAAACACCTACGGCTGCAAGATAACCAAATGCAAACAATGGCCAATAGAAATATAAGTCATAGTTCGGCTTAGTGACGTGCCTGCCAGCTATGCAAAAGGATGCAACAATTATGATTGCGGAAATTACAAAGGCAAACCAGTCCAGCCATCTTACTTTTAGAGGCTTGGCATATACATCTCTATAAAGTATGATTATGGCAAATATCAGTATTGAAAATGAAATAATTATCGGAGCAAGAACCGGCGAAGCCCACATGTGCGGTATTAAAAATAATACGTCCCAGTCCATAAGTGAGGCGGGCCAACCCAGAATGACTTTTAGCCATACATAATAGAAAATATCCCAGACCGCAAAGATAGTCAAAAAGTATGCGAATCGCTGCTGCCGATTTCGTCCGAAAAGCAATGCGCCTGTTAGGATTAAAAGTATCGTCGCAAATTCTCTGCCGATCTCGGTCAATAAAATGCGTTTAGAGAAAGGGTCGATCGCAAAATCCAAAGGAAAGGTGAAGCCATTCGGATGAGAGATTGCCCGCAGATAAACAACCACAGCGGCCTCGATATATCCAAAGGCAATGCCGAAGATAACTACGATACAAAAACGCTTGAACATTTCAGAAGTTGATTAGTGAATTAGAGAATTAGTTAACAATTAACCAATTAACCAATTAACTAATTCACTAATTCACCTCCTATATTCTGTCACAGTCTTTTTACTTCTTCCAGGAGTGTTGGAATAATCTTATCTTCCGGAACTACCAGGATTCTTTTACCGTGCCGGTAAATGAAGGCTTTATTCTTCGCAGCGCAGACGGCCAGGTCCGCATCGGCTGCCTCGCCAGGTCCATTTACAATGCAACCCATTACAGCGATACGCAAAGGCTTATCCAATTCGTTATTCGTCGTGCGTGATGCGTATTGCGTATTGCGTAATCTAACGCACGACGCACGACGCAATACGCAAGACAAAGTTTTTTTAATCCGGCGAGCCAGCTTAACTACGTCCATCTCTGCACGGGCACATGTCGGGCAAACTATCATCTTCAAAACCCCCCAGTGAAACTGGGGGGCTAAATGTTTAGCCCCGCAATTTATTGCGGGGTTTTCAGGATGATAAAGGCCGAGAGCAGCTAAAATCTGCTTTGCAATCTCGGCCTCTACAAGCGGGTCGCCGGCGGCGCTTACTCTGACAGTGTCACCAATGCCTTCCGCCAGAAGCGTGCCCAAGGTGACGGCCGAAGGTATCCGGGCGTCTTCCGGCAGACCCGCATGCGTCAGGCCAAGATGAATGGGATAGTCGAAACAATCTGCAATCCTGCGGTTTATCTCGATGGTTCTCACAGTGTCACTACTTTTTGCACTAAGAACCAGTTGAGTAAAATTTCGCTTTTCGAATAGCCGAACATATTGCTTCATCTCCCTGAACATCAAAGCGACTCGCCCTTCCGGCGGCACATCTTTTCCCGCTCCGGCTCGCTCCGCCGAGACGAGTTCTTTAAGGTTTCTAATGCTTGCCTCGTTGACGCCGATACGGATAGCGGTCCTGTGCATCTTGGCTGCATCTATTATTCGATAGATACTCTTTCGGTCTTTTATATTGCCTGGGTTGAGCCTGATTTTGGCAGCGCCGGCCTCAATTGCCTCAATTGCCCTGCTGGGACTAAAATGGACATCTGCAATCAAGGGGACATTTACCTTGGGGACGATTTGTGCAAAGGCAGCGGTATCAGCCCTTGTTGGCACTGCAACTCTAACCAATCGGCAGCCCGCACGGGCAAGCTGATTTATCTGCCTTACGCAACGGGCAATATCCACTGTTGGCACCTTTGTCATTGACTGAATGACAATAGGAGCAGCAGAGCCAATTTCGACAGAACCAACTTTGATAGTTTCAGTTTTTCTTCTTTTAATCACGCCAAATCCTTCGACAAGCCCAGGATAGGATTGTAGCTTGTTGTTTGAAAAGAGACAAGATAGAAAAACTGAAGACGACCTTTGGTTTCGTATTGCGTATTGCGTTGTGCGTATTGCGTTACGCACGACGCACGACGCGTTACGCACGACGTTCCTGATTCCCTGCACCCTGATTTTCTGATTACCCGATTCATCTTTGACTGTCTGGAGATTGAATCTGTTCGCCATGGGCGGAGTATTTTCGATATAACAATCCGCGAACGATCCAGGCAATACCAATGCCTAATACAACTATACCACCAAAGAGCGCCGGACTGTCCGTGCTTTCGGGTCCTGCAAATACTAACGCCAACCCGATACCGAGCATCATAATGCCAATTGTAATTTTTCTTATCCAGGATGCACCATAATGTCTTAGAGGTCTAAGCTCCGATAGCGGTGTACCCTTTTCAATGGCGGCCATAATCTGCTTGTGTTTGAAGCGATTCGCAAAAAAGATAACAAGACTGATAATAATCACAGGAACAGCCAAAGCAACTAATATTAACGCTACTCCAATTGCTTCTTGCGGTGACATATTTTTCTCCTTTCGGTTTATTTTCTTAAAGGGTAACTGGTAATCAGCAAATTAGAGAATTAACCAATTAACTAATCAACTAATCCACTATTTTAATTTTATTGACCCGCTGCTTGTTCGCAGCTGCAGCTTTCCTTTACCCTGGCTGATTGCACCGGCAATTCTCATTTTGCTTATCTCACCGGTTACCGTTATGGGCAGTTCGGTTGTTATTGAGCCATAGCTGGTTGATAGCGAAACCTGGCCGGTAAAGCCCTTCGGCGTTGCTAAATCTATATTTCCATACGAAGTTTCTACGTCTGCTGCCATTTCGGCTGGGCTTTGCTGCGAGAAGGCAATATCGATACTGCCGCTACCCGACTTGGCGGAGAGGTCAGCCGTTGTAATCTGCCGGCAGTCGATGCGTCCATAAGAGGTTGATATATCAATCTTGCCTGCAGAAGCATTCGTGACATCGATACTGCCGCTGCTGGAATGTAGTTTGATTAAATCGCCCTTAAGCTCATCAGAATTAATAGAGCCGTAAGATGTGTGCGCATCGCAATTGCCAAAAGAAGCTTTTGAAAGTGTGATTTTGCCGCTGCTGGTTTTTAGCTTGATGTCGCCGTTTGAAATGTCGCTGCAAGTTATAGAGCCGTAGGACGTCTCTAACCGGACCGAACCTTGAATACGGTCAGCATAAAGTGAGCCGCTGCTGCTTTTGAGATAAATTCCGTCGCCGAAAATATCCACACATGTAATAGAGCCATACGACGAATCCAGCTCGACTTTGCCTTTAATATCTCGCCCTGTAACCGAACCGCTGCCGGTCTTGGCCTTTACGTTCCCATTGATACCTTCCAGCTCAATCGAGCCGTAGGAGCTTTTGCATCCTATGCCGGTTTGTTTTGGCACGACGATATCATAGCTGATGCCTATGGAGCGATTGTGTTTTACAT
>CAZIED010000149.1:0-5865 GCA_964538525.1 uncultured Pirellulales bacterium
CCTCCTCCCCCGTAACAAAATGCTGCAATTCCTCCTTCAGGCACAGCGCCGCACTTGGCTCAGAGCAAATTATCTTGTACCCGGCCCGCACCGCTTCTGCTAAATGCTTTACGCTATACGCTAAATCTTTGCGTGCTCGTTTGACGTCCCCATACACAATCGCCGGCAGTGGCGCAGGCAACTGCTTCGGCAAAATGACCTCAACGCTGTTTGCCCGCAGCACCTTCAGCACCACAAAACCCAGTTCGTGGTCATTGTAATTGGCGTATGTATCCACAAAATATGCGACCTTATCTATCGGCTTTTCTATCGGCTCGCAAGCCGCTAAACCTGTCTCGAGCCTGGTCGAGAGATATTTTCGTCCAGCTCTTAAAAATGAACCACGATTAAAAACCGGCATAGCTCTTTTTCGAGAAAGCCCCGTCGATTTCTCGAGCAGCCACTTAAAAATGCTAAGCCGCATTACAAAACTTGAGATAGGCGAAAAAAAGCTACCCATTATGCTTAGATAGCGATTGTGAGCCAATAGTGATTCTGTCCGTCTTAATCCCTTTTGTTTGACGTATTGCGCTCGTGCGTTGCTCATCAATTTGGAAACATCTACCCCTGAGGGACATTCCAATAAGCACGCCTTGCAGTTGACGCATAAATCCAGAAACTTGCGAAATTCCGGCGACTGGAAATCTTTTTCGCAGAGCTGCCCTGTCGCCCAGAAATGAAGGATATTAGCCTTTGCCCGCGAGCTTGCAAGCTCCTCACCCATCGCTCGAAAAACCGGACACATCCGTAAATCTGGGTCTCTATTGAGACAAAGCCCGCATCCGTAGCACTGTACAAGCATTCGCTCAAGCTCATCTTTTTGGAAAAGTAAATCAGTCTTGAGCCTTTCAGGCAAAAGTTTGTATTCGTCTCTTAGATTTTTAACCATAATATCGGGATCGTCGTTGATGATTTTGCCGGGATTCATTAAACCATTTGGGTCGAATATATTCTTTACCTTGCATAATAACTGGTAGTATTCGTTACCGTATTGCCTTTTTAAAAAGGCTGACCTTACCAGTCCAATTCCATGTTCGCCGCTAATTGTACCTCCCAGCGACCAGGCAAGCTCGAAAACCTCGTATGCAATCGTCCGCATCTTTTCCAGCTCAGCCCGTTCCGTCAAATCCAGGAACGGCCGAATGTGCAAAAGCCCATCGCCGGCGTGGCCAAAAAAAGACATCGCGATATCATACTTTTTGCCAATTTTCTGCAAGCCTGAAATATAATCCCAAAGATTTTCCTTTCCTACGGAGACATCCTCCATGAATTCAGCCGGGTGTTTTTTATCTCTGCTTCTATAAAGCAGCGGCCCGGCATCTTTGCGCGATTTCCATAATCGATCCTGTTGGTTCTTATCGAAAACAACACGCCGACCACTTGCAAACGCACCTACCGCCGAATCGGTTTCTTTTATCTTTTCGTTGGCCTGCTTCTGCATATCGCCATAATGCTCAACTAAAAGGACTGCTGCTGCATCCGACGGCAAAATGTCCCTGTATTCAGGTAAAGCCTCAAACGCCATACCAATTAGTCTCTTATCCATTAACTCACATGCCGAAGCACCGGTAGCAACAATAATCGGCACAGCCTGTGACATCTTTTGGAGCGAATCAAATTCAAGCTGTAATAAAGATTTGGCAGCCGGCAGCGTAACCGTTCTGAGCTTTATTTTTGTAAAGATGGCTAAAGTCCCTTCCGAGCCTGCCAAAAGATGTGCCAAATCTATTTTTCCGTTATGACAAATCCCTGCGATGCTGTATCCGCTACGATTTCGTCCATATTTAGGCAATGCTTTTTTTATTACACCCTCTTTACCGGAAAGAACATCCCAGCATTTCTGCGCTATTGAACCGGTTGTACCTCCCTGTGCTTTTTGCACTTCAAAATCATTTCTGAACTCGACTGCGCTGCCGTCGGATAAGACCGCTTCTATGCTTTCTACGAAGCTGCTGATATACCCATATTTAAGCGAATGAGCACCGGTTGAATTATTGGCAACACATCCTCCTACCACCGCTCGGTTGCTGCTCGATGGGTCCGGCCCAATCTTTCTGCCGAACCGTAATAAGATGTTATTTAATTCATCCAGCACAACACCCGGCTCACAAATCACCACATCTCCATCATCCTCCACGCTAATAATCCTGTTCATATAGCGGGTCATATCAAAAACTATACCGCTACACAGCGATTCACCCGCCACGCCGGTTCCTGCTCCGCGAGCAACCACCGGTATGTTTTTAGCACAAGCATACTTTACCACAGCAACTATGTCGGCATTGTCACGCGGTGAAACGACACAATCCGGCAATATTCTGTAAATGCTGGCATCCGTGCTGTAGGCGACTCTATGCAAGATATCGGCAAAGACATCTCCTCGCACAACATTAGACAAATCAGTTGCTATTTCTTCGGCTTGCTTCTTCATTGCTCATTTAATTTTCGTGCTTGTGGGCTTCTTTTCCGCTACTGCTCAAAATCACGAGGTAAGAATTGCGATTGAGAGATGACACCACCCATCCTTAGAACTGCAAGGTCATCTGCGCCGATCTGCCCGTTTATGAACTGCTGAACGATAGGATGGGGATGATTTCGAATATGGTCGGTATCGCCATCAGCGATTATTTTGCCGTTATGCAGCATGACAATACGGTCTGCTATCTTGTATGCACTTTTCATGTCGTGTGTCACCACAACAGTGGTTTCACCAAGCTCTCTCTGCAGCTTCAAAACAAGCTCGTTGATTATGTCCGAACGAATGGGGTCCAGGCCGGTGGTCGGCTCATCATACAAAATCACTTCCGGATTCAGTGCAATTGCCCGAGCCAGAGCCACTCTCTTTCGTTGACCACCGGAAAGATTAGCGGGGTAGTAATTCTGGAAACCATCAAGTCCAACAATTGCCAATTTGGCCTTTACCAGCTCTTCGACCTCATGCCAGTCAGTCACAGTGTAATGTTGTCTTATCGGGAACATTATATTTTCCGCAACAGTGAGACTATCAAATAACGCCCCACCCTGGAAAAGAAAACCAAAGCGTGTACGTACCCTGTTCAGCTCTTTCTCACTCAAATTGTCGATCCGCTGACCCTTAAAATACACTTCGCCCGAAGTCGGCCTTAATAAGACTATAAAATGTTTTATCAGAACGGTCTTGCCGCATCCACTTGGTCCGATTACAACGGTTGTTTTTCCCTTCTCTATCGACAAGGAAACACTATCCAGAACGACTTTTTTGTCGAACTGCTTTGTAAGATTCTTAACAACAATTATCCCGTTATCGATCTGAATGTGGTTATTCTCAGTCTCATCTTTCACTATCTTCTCTCTTTAAAAAAGGTAAAATTTATCTGCCTTCATGTGACTATACTTTTTATCGGCCAAAACGTGGCATAAACAGCCTTGAAAATCACTGCCAGAGCAAAATCCAAAGCCAGTATAGAAATGAAACTGGCCACAAATGCCTGCGTGCAGGCCTGCCCAACGCCGTGGGCACCTTCTTTGCAGGTAAAACCCTTATAACAACTAATACTCGCAATCGCTCCTCCAAAGAAAAAACCTTTAATAACCCCAATAGCCACATCCCACAGCTCCACACCGGATGCACTGAAGCTCCAATACGCCCGGCTATTAATACCCAGCTGAAAGAAACTCACAAGTGCCCCACCTATAACACCCATGCAATCAGCGTATATAATAAGAAACGGAGTAAGCAGCAGGCACGCTAACACCCGCGGTGCTACCAAATATCGTATCGGGTCGGTACCCATGCTCCTGACAGCGTCAATCTGTTCCGTAACATTCATCGTCCCAAGCTCAGCGGTCAAAGCCCCACCGATACGTCCTGCCAACATAACCGCCGCCAGCACAGGTCCCAGCTCCTTGACCACAGAAATATTAATTAAAACGCCCAGGTGCTCCTCAAGCCCCATACCTGCAAGCTGGTCATACGCCTGCACCGCTAAAGTCATCCCTACAAATGCACCGGTTATCATTATAACCGGCACACTACGGACACCGATAAGATTCATCTGATTCCAAACAAGCGGATATGTTCTTCTGTTGGCACAGCTTCGCATCGAAGCAATTAAGGTTCGCCAAATAAATCTGCCATATCTGCCAATGTTATCAATATCTGCAACAGCTTTATATCCAATTGCCTCTATCATTAATATCACACCTCAAAATAATCACACTGTTCCATTTACCTAATCCGCTAAAAACCTATTAATTATTAATTCTAAATAATTACCATTCAACAATCAAATGCAAAGTTTTCTTGCGATTACTCATTTTGTCTATGAAAAAATTTACAGACAATCAGACCGGCGGAATCCTGTGAGCGGGAAAAGATGTTATTTTGCATTTTAATCCGTCTTTTTCTGAGAGAATCCCGGCGTGCCTAAAGTGAGCTAAAGTGCCTAAAGTGAGCTAAAGTTTTAATTCATAACTTTAGGCACTTTAGTCACTCCAAACTTTAGTCACTCAATTAAATCTTTACTGAACAGTTATTCTTTTGCTTGTGGTGGTTGTGGATTAACCAGCCCCATTGCGGCGGCTATTTTGACCAAATCAACAACATTTTCTGCACCGAGCTTATGCATAATATGCTTACGGTGCACTTCAATAGTGCTTATAGAACGGTGAAGTAAATTTGCGGCTTCTTTGTTGGTCTTGCCCTCGAGGATAAGATACAAAACCTTTATCTCGGCATTGGTGAGCCTTTTACATAATATCGGGTTAGATGACGGACTTTGCTCTAATGCAATCTCTACAGCCGATATTAAAGCATGTTTTTCCAGTGGTTTTTCGATAAAATCAGCAGCACCTTCCTTCATTGCTTTAACTGCCATCGGCACATCACCGTAGCCCGTAACAACCAGAATTGGCAAGGATGGAAAGAATCGCTTAACCTCGGTTAATAGCTCTATCCCGCTCATTTCAGGCAATTTCACATCCGTTATAAGCAAATCACAGGCAGCACCGCGAAGTTTTTCTATACAATCAAAGGCATCGGCAAAACAGCTAACCTTAAAACCGGCTTGTTCAAGGGTTCTGCCGACAAGCTCACGCACTTTCGGCTCATCGTCAACAAAAAAGATGCGTCGTTTTGAGCTATTATTCATCGTTGCCTTTCCTTCTTTGAAATTCAATTTACCTGTCACAACAGGGCTTTTATGCCGATAATTGTGGAAAAACTACCTCGTGTCGAAGACAAAACTTCCAAATAGCCTCTGAAAAAACTCCGCAGTTAATATGGTTTTGAGAAAGCCGTATAGAACACACTTTACAATAATAATTATAGCTTTTTAACCCCTCAATAAATATTATGGAAAGTGGGTATTTTTCCAAAATTATTCGCCTTATTTAACTGATTAAGGATGTAGATTTAATCAGATATTAAATGGGTAAAGTAATGAAAAAAGTTGTTCCTTCGCCAAATTGACTTTTGACGCGTATTTTGCCGCCAGACCGCGAGACTATATGCTCGACAATGCAAAGACCCAGACCTGTAGCTTCTCCTAATGGTTTAGTGGTGAAAAATGGCTCAAAAATCTTATCCAGATGTTTAGGAGCAATACCCCCACAGTTGTCAGCAAATTGTAATTCAATATGCCCATCTTTTACTTCGCCGCTTATAACAAGCTGATTTTGTTTTCTGTCGTCGGCCGCCTGTATAGCGTTTTCAACCAGTGCAAAAAATATCTGCCCTACCTCTTCATCACTTGATAATATCGCAGGAAACCGGTCAGAACCTTTAAGGGTCATGGTAACATTTGCTCGCCGGGCACTTTCATCAAATAACTTCATTGTTCTCTCAGC
>CAZIED010000150.1:0-5838 GCA_964538525.1 uncultured Pirellulales bacterium
TGCTCTTTTTTCTTAAGCAGGCCTTTCAGGCCTTCCTGAATTCCCTTACCAACATTTTCAGTGCCTTTTAAGGCCTTTTCGCCGGCCCCTTTGCCTTCCCCGAATATTTCCTTTCCTAAATCTATGGCCTTACCCAGGCTGGAATTTATCGTCTTAACCATATCATCGGGCAAAATTCCAGCTCCCTGCTCGGCTATTCCTACAGCCATTGCCAGCAGGATTTTTCCCGACAGCTCTGCCAAATCAAGCTTATTGTCGCTGCCTAAGTTAGTCATTTTTATAGGGGCTAATTTCAGCGTAACAGTATCTTCCTTTCCGGGCACGGGCAATAATTTTACCATGGCTGTGACGTTGGTTATTTCGAGGTTATCGATGTGCAGTTTTTTGCCGGAAGGCCCTGCTTTCTCGGCAGATTCGGCTCGGCTGGGCATCGCCTTTATTATATCGTGAAGATTGTTAGACAAACCTTTTTGCTCAACAACGATTATAACGCCATCAAGATTGATGTCTTTTATTTTGACTACGTTACCGACAAGCGACCGCAGCTGGACCGTAATCCCGACGTCCTGCAGCTCAAGAAGCCTGGGATGCTCGTAACCGGGCGGATTATTAATCGTAAGATTTTTAAGTCCGAGTTTGCCGGCCCTCATCGACAGGTTCACATCCTGCACCTTGACCTTGACACGCAGAGCGCTGGAGCCAGCCGACTCAATTGCTGTTTTCAATGCGATATTGGCGAATAAGCTAACGGCAACCGCAATCACTACCGCCACAATCACAATTACCAAAACAGCCGTGTATATAACCTTCGATACCTTGCTCATAATCAAACCTTTCTAAAAAGTATTTAAGGCTTTATATACGCCGGAATTACATAGTCCATTTAAAAGTTCCAGCCCACGCCCAAGATGTATTTCACATCAGTATCACCGGCGCCGGGAGCAGGTGTCGCATCAAAATCTAAAATCGCCTTGAAATTCGCAAACATCTGTTTGGTGAAATATGCCCGGATTTCCGCCGACGTCGACAAATAGTAATCTGAGAATTTCTCAAGGCTTGGATAATAAGTCAATCCATGCAGAAACTTAACTGTGTTGTACAGCTTCTTATCGAAGTTATACCCGAACTGCGCTGACATCCTGCTGTTGCTGTCACTAGTGTTATCGAATTTCTCATACAGAGAAGCCAGGCCTGCCTCGACTGAGAAATTCATATCTTCCGACTCAATCCACTGGTAGCCGCCGCCACCACCAATTACAACTCGCCGGTCAAGCTGGGCTATGCTATCCTTTTCGTATCGGTTGTCAACATAGCCATATATCTTTTTCGTAAAGAAGTAATCGTATTTTGCCCTTGTCTTCCACCAATCCTCTGTGACCTTGCTTTCTCCTGTGTCCGGGTCTTCCTGGCTACCTCTGGCATAATCCACAGCAAGCTGGATTCGGTCCTTTTCTGCTCGTCTTTTGAGATCTATACTTGCGTTCGCAAATTCCGTCTTAGCATTGCCGTGTGTCGATGAAAAACCCCCTGATATATTTCCCGTCCACTTAGGCCCGGGTTTTTCCGGCGGATTTATGGCGGTAACGTCAGATGTGCCAAATTCCTGGGCCTGCAATATGTCACCTGCATCTATTGCAAATCGGCCCGCACCTGCTTTATGCACTTTTTGATTGAGAATGGTTCCATTCTTCAGATGGATTTTTATAGACTCATCGCTGCTAAATGTCTGTACCTTCGACGCATCCACCGTTACTTCACCCGCCAGTTCTGACTGAAATACCAGCTTTCCATCGACGAGCTTGACAATCTTGCCGGAAAGGCGGTCGCCATTGGTCAGGATAATCTCATCCGCACAGACCGGAAGAACGAATACAACCTGAATCAAAATTCCAATAATAACTCCGAGTAATACTTTTTGTACCTTTTTCATTTTGTCACCTTTTAAAACATTTCACTTATAACGTTCAAGCATCTGCACACATCGCTGGTGGCAGGTCGATGAAAATATACCCCAATTCATACCGGTTTTGTCGGCATCTGGCGTATACGAGCAAGCCGATTAACCGCTTTTATCACCACAAAAATTGTTAAAGCTACAATCAAAAAATCGATCACGGTGTTAATAAACGGCCCATATCGCAAAGTTACCGCAGGCAAAGCCTCACCGGCGGCAGAAACGCCAGCCTTCTTGAGAACAAATTCCAGGTTCTTGAAATCAACACCACCCAGAAGAAGACCTATTGGAGGCATTATCACATCATTAACCAATGAGCTTATGATTTTGTTGAATGCCGCCCCAATGACAATACCTACGGCCATATCTACCGCATTGCCCTTTACGGCAAACTCCCTAAATTCCTTAAAAAATCCCATAATCTCCCCTTAAATATTGTCCTTTAATCCGGTTTTCTAACTAAACACGAATTCTTTCTTCTTAATCACTTTCACGTATTATTTTTGCACCAACAGAATTGAGTCTTTCTTCGATTCTTTCATACCCCCTGTCGATATGATAGACCCTGTTCACTATTGTTGTACCTTCGGCAGCCAAAGCAGCCAGCACCAATGCCGCCGACGCCCTCAAATCGGAGGCCATTACTGGAGCTGCGATTAGTTTTTTTACGCCTGCAATAATAACAGCCGAGCCTTCCTTGCGCAAATCAGCCGCCATTCGATTTAATTCGGCGACGTGCATAAATCTGTCGGGAAAAACCTTTTCGATTATGACACTATTTCCCTCCGCCAGCGATAGAAGGGCCATAAACTGTGCCTGTAAATCCGTGGGAAAGCCTGGATACGGCTGGGTTGTAATATCTGCCGGTCTTATAGAGCCTTTGCGGGCAACAATACAGCCATCACCTGCCGGCTCGACCGTCACGCCGATACTTCGCAGCTTATGAACGACAGCCATCATGTCGTCCAGCCGACAATTCGTGAGTCGGATTTCACCGCCGGTTATAGCCGCCGCTACCATAAAAGTACCCGCTTCAATTCTATCCGGAATTACCTCAAATTCGACGGCGTTAAGCTGCTTAACGCCTTCAATAACAAGTCGAGGCGAGCCGATACCGCTTATTTTTGCGCCCATTTTATTAAGGAACTGTGCCAAGTTGGTCACTTCAGGCTCACAAGCAGCCGACTCTATAACCGTTCTGCCCTTTGCTATTGTTGCGGCCATCAGCACATTTGCGGTACCCAGGACGGTCGAGCCAAACGAGCCTCCGAGGAAAATATCCGTACCTGTCAAGCCATTCGGCGCCTCTGCAACGATGTAACCGTTTTTAAGATAAATCTTTGCTCCCATTTCAGCCAGACCCTTTATGTGAAGATTGATGGGTCTGTCGCCGATTGCGCAGCCGCCCGGCATGGAAACCTCCGCTCTTTGACAACGTGCAACCAGCGGGCCAAGGATACAAATACTGGCACGCATTCTACGAACAATATCATACTCACCGACCGGATTATCAATCACGGCTGAATCTACAAACAAATTACCATCGTGTCCTTTGAAGACTTTGCAGCCCAGCTGCTCGAGTAATCTGCTTAAAAGCGAGATGTCCGAAAGGTTGGGCGTCCCTCTAATCGACGATCTGCCGCCACCTAAAATGGCAGCAGCCATTATCGGAAGAGAGGCATTTTTAGAGCCATTTATCCTTACGCTGCCGCTAAGCCTCGCCGTTCCTTCAATGCGAAATATATCCATAATCAATTGACTATTTACTATTTACTATTTACTATTTTTTTGAGGTTTGTTCTCTAATTGTCAATATTCAATAGTCATTAGTCAATAGTAAATAGTTAATCGTCAATGGAACATTTTATTTGTCTGGCGGGACTTGCATTTTTAGCGTCCTGGCTTCTCAGGACATCACTGGGCAGAAAGGCATTGGCCAACGCTGTACCTCGCAGGAATAATATGCCCATTTATCTGCCCTTTGTGCCATTGTTTGTCTGGTTAGCAGCCGCTTCGGCTCTTGATTATGCAACATCGGCCTTATCGCTACAGAAAGTACAGAAGGTCGTGCTCGACCAGCTCATTATATGCACATCTGCCATAACAGCCATTACTGTAATTATTATTTTAGCCAGAGGCAGTTTCGCCCGCAGACTCAAAGGCTTCGGCCTAAATGTAAAAACAATCCACAAAGACTTTCTGGCCGCCTTTGCTAACCTGCTATCTGTTTGGCCGCTTATGCTGATAATGATATTTCTTACCATCTTCTGTGGCAGGGTATTCTATGGGTCTCAGTACACCATACAACAGCACGAAGAGCTTCAATTGATAAAAGTGAACATACAACTGCCGATCAGAATCCTGATTATTATCTCAGCGGTGGTGGTATCACCAATTCTTGAGGAGATGCTTTTTCGGGGATTATTTCAAACCTTGATACGCTCTTACATTGAAAAGCCGAAATTGGAAATTCGTAATTCAAAATTTATAAGTTCCTGCTCGGTATGGGTTTCAATTGCTTTTAGCTCTATAATATTTATATTGTTCCATCAAAACGTGGCGCACTGGCCGGCCTTATTTGTACTGGCTGTATGTTTAGGCTACGCATACGAAAAGAGCGGCTCACTGTTTCGGCCCATATTCATCCACTCGCTTTTCAATGGAATTACAATTGCAGCAGCCTTGGGGAGTGTTTAGTTTTGAGTATAAAGTGTAAAGTTAAAAAATGATGTACGAGATACGAACGACGATGCTTGTGGTGAGCTTGTCGAATCCATACGAGTCACGAACAGAGGGATAAATTATGAAACTCAGCAGAATAAGCAGAGTCATACAAATCTTAACAACCTTGCAGGCGGGCAAACGCTACGCTGTAACCGACCTTTCGAATTTGTTTGGAACAAGCAGGCGTACCATCTTCCGTGACCTGAAAGAGCTACAGGCCCTCGGCGTTCCGTATCACTACGACGCCAAAAACGGTGGCTATGCTATGGAGCCCGGCTTTTTCCTGCCGCCTGTTAATCTGAACCTGCAGGAGGCGCTGAGTCTGCTGCTGCTGGTACATCGGTTAAGAAATCAGATACAATTGCCATTTAAAACTTCTGCGCTTCTGGCCGCTTTGAAAATCGAAAATAATCTGCCTGTTAAAATCCGACAATACTGCAGCCAGGCTCTGCAGAGCATCTCCATCAAGGCTGACGCGCAGGCTCAAATCCCACAGGAGGATGGTCTCAACAAAACCTTTGCTCAGCTGCAAAAAGCTATCGTAAATAAACACAAGGTGAACATGCGGTACCACTCGCTCTTTGAAGGCCGGATTATCGACGTGGAGCTGTGTCCATACCATATTCTCTACAACCAGCGTGCATGGTACGTTCTGGGGTACTCAAGCCTGCACAAAAGCGTGCGCACCTTCAAGCTCAATCGCATCAAGGAGATGAAAATTACAGAAGATGGCTTCATCGGCGGCGAAAAGTTCGACGTGTACGATTACCTCGGCAGAGCCTGGTCAATGATACCCGAAGGCAGGCTCTACAATATCAAGCTGCGATTTCTGCCCAAAGTGGCACATAACGTCGCCGAGGTACAATGGCATAGCACACAAAAAGTCACTTACAATAATGACGGCTCAGCCACTATCGAGTTTCTCGTTGACGGCCTGGGCGAAATAAGCTGGTGGATACTCGGCTACGGCGACCAGGTGCAGGTGCTCGCACCAAAAACGCTTCGTAAGAGAGTCCTGGAAACTGCCAAAAACACAATCAAGCTAAATGAGAAAACCTAATCTGTGTTCCCCCCATAGGGCATATCCATATTTTCTTGCAATGCAGCCTTCTCTAATATAAATTAACTACTATTGCCAACGTAGCTCAATGGTAGAGCTC
>CAZIED010000151.1:0-5778 GCA_964538525.1 uncultured Pirellulales bacterium
GAGCCTGGCTGGCAAAATAAGTGTAACGGTTTCTCGCCTGAGATTCACCTGCAAATGCGGTCAACAAATTCTTTTCGGTCTGCGTTCCCTTTAGATTCATTTATACGCTCCTTTCGCTAAGGCTGTTTGCCCCGGCATAAATCACATATACCTTCGAAATATATTGTCTTTTTTAGTACGATAAATTTCTTGCTGATGTTTTTGGGAATATGGATGTTGTCGGGCGATTTGTGATTAAAATCAATAATTCTCTTGCACTTTACACACTTAAAGTGCTGATGATTTTCGAGATTTCCGTCAAATCGTTTTGCATCACCTGAACCCTCAACGACAAAAGCAGCACCGATTTCACTCAACGTAAGCAAAGTCCTATTCACCGTATCAAGCGAGATGCTGGGAAAAACCGCCCTTATTTTTTGAAAAACCATATCCGCTGAAGGATGCTCTTTTGTTTCGAGCAGCGCCTTATAAACCGCCAGCCGCTGCGGCGTTACCTTCAGACCTGTCTGACGACATTTCACCTGGAAAACATCTATTTTTCTGTTTAACTCACTATTTTTCCTGGACATATATCTTTTTATTGTGTGCGGCACAGGCTGACTTTAAACAATAATTTTTCAAGTTCGTATTTAATACTATATAGTATTTATTCCTATTTACTATTAATTGTTCCGATTTTTTCAAAAATATTTTCGCTTGATTTATAGAACATTTTTGTTAAGCTATTTTTCTGATTTTACGGAGTATAGGAATGAAGCAAACACTTGTATATAAGATACTTGCTGGGCATATTGTCGATGGCAAACTTGCAGCAGGTGAGCAGATAGGCATACATATTGACCAGACGCTTACACAAGATGCCACAGGAACAACGGCTTTTTTGTTATTCGAGCCGATGGAGACCGGCAGAGTTAAGACCGACTTGTCGGTGAGCTATATCGACCATAATATCGCAGGTTTTGGCCCGGAAAACCACAACGACCATCTGTACCTGCAAACCGTAGCCGCCAAGTGCGGAGTTTATCATTCGCGGGCAGGCAATGGTATTTGCCACCAGGTACATCTTGAGCGTTTTGGCAAGCCCGGTGTAACATTATTGGGTAGCGACTCGCATACTCCAACAGCCGGTGGAATCGGGATGTTAGGAATCGGTGCCGGCGGCCTGGATGTAGCAGTAGCCATGGGAGGTGGTCCATTTTATCTTACCTGCCCAAAGGTTCTCGGAGTCAAACTTACAGGAGAGCTTAATGATTGGGTAGCTGCCAAGGACGTAATTCTCAAGCTGCTCGGTATCCTTACAACAAAGGGCAATGTTGGCTGGGTAATTGAATATTTTGGCGATGGTGTCTCGACACTCTCTGTTCCGCAGCGTGCTACCATAACCAACATGGGCGCGGAATTGGGCGTGACAACGAGCATATTCCCCAGCGATAAACAGACCAGAAAATTCCTCGCTGCCCAGAAGCGCCAGAAGGACTACAAAGCCCTGTCAGCCGATGCCGATGCCGAATACGACCGAATCATCGAAATAAATCTATCAGAAGTTGAGCCAATGGCAGCGTGCCCATCTTCGCCGGATAACGTTAAACTGGTTAGGGAGATTGCCGGCATCAGGACAGGACAGGTTGCGATAGGTAGCTGCACGAACGGAAGCTACCGCGATTTAATGATGGTAGCCAAAGTTCTAAAGGGAAGACACATAGACAATATGGTCGAGTTTGCCATTTCTCCCGGCAGTAGAGAAGTTTTGAATATGTTAGCTGAAAATGGTGCGCTTGCGGATATGATTTCAGCCGGTGCCCGCATTTTAGAATCCGCTTGCGGGCCGTGCATCGGCCTGGGTTTTTCACCGGCAGATGAGATGGTGAGCCTGCGTACGTTCAACAGGAATTTTGCCGGCAGGAGCGGTACGTCAGGTGATAGGGTTTATCTTGTTAGTCCTGAAACGGCAGTTGCTTCGGTTCTAACGGGTCGAATTACCGACCCTCGAGATTTACCGAAGCTATTTGGAATCGAGTATCCACAGATCGAGCTGCCGAACGAGTTTATTATAAATGATAATATGATAGAGCCTCCTCTAAGCAAGAAAGAGGCGGCAAAAGCGATGGTTTTCAGAGCACCGACGATTATTGTGCCGGAAGCTCCTCCGCCTCTTCCACAACAATTGCATGGAAAGGTCATGATTAAATGCGGCGATAAGGTGACAACCGATCATATTATGCCGGCTGGAGCATTATTAAAACTTCGCTCGAACGTGCCGGAGTATGCAAAGTATGTCTTTAATTGCTTCAATGAAAAAGGCAAATCCACGTTTGCCCAGCGTGCCCTTGAGATAAAGAAAAAAGGCATCGCCGGCATCATCGTTGCGGGCGAAAGCTACGGCCAAGGCTCATCAAGAGAGCACGCGGCTCTTTGTCCGATGTATCTGGGCGTGCGGATGGTTTTAGCTAAAAGTTTCGAGCGTATCCATAAGGCAAACCTGATAAACTTCTGCATCATGCCGGTAGAATTCGCCGAGGCAAGCGACTATGACAAAATTAACTGTGACGACCAATTAGTTATCGATAATCTGCTGGAGGCCATAAAGAACCGCAAAGAGATCAAGATTATCAATCAGACCGGCTCGTTTGAATTCATTGGAAGGTTAAATCTTTCAAATAGGGACAGGGGAATTCTTCTCGATGGGGGACTATTAAATCAGGTACGTAGCAAAGGGGCAAAGGCACAAAGGCACAAAGGGGAAGAAAAATAAGGGCAAAGCGAATGAAAACATACCGGGATTTGTTGGTTTGGCAGAAATCGATGCTTCTCGTTACGCAGATATATAATGTTTCAAAGAATTTTCCCGTCTATGAGATTTATGGCCTTACTGCCCAAATTAGACGTTGTGCTGTCTCAATACCCAGCAACATAGCTGAAGGTTATGGAAGAAACTCCACGAGTGATTATGTTCGATTTCTACATATTGCGGAAGCATCTCTATACGAAATGCAAACACAACTTGAGATTTCCCTGAATTTACAATATCTAAAGAAAAATGACTTTGATAGATTATATGAATCAAGCAGAGAGATAGAACGAATGCTCAGTAGTTTGACCAAAAGGTTAAATGATAAACGAACCAGATAACTTTGTGCCTCTGTGCCTTTGTTCCTTTGTTCCTTTGCTTCTTAACATGGAAAACAAATGAATGAAAAAACAGTAGCTATTTTCGGCACTGGCAGGGCAAATCCGGGCGATTCAGCCTACACTCTGGCTTATGAGACGGGCAGGATTCTGGCACAAGCAGGTTTTACCATCGTCAACGGCGGGTACGGCGGGACTATGGAAGCAGCCGCCAAAGGGGCAGCCGAGGCGGGCGGTAAAATCATCGGCGTTACATGCTCGGCCTTCAAAAGCAGCACAGCTAATAAATACGTCACTGACACAATTATCTCCAGCTCTCTCGACGAGCGGCTCGACACGCTGATTAAGCTGGGGCAGGCGTACGTTGTTTTGCCAGGCGGCACAGGAACGTTACTGGAGCTGGCAAAGATTTGGGAATTGAAGAACAAAGGCTTTCTCGAAATGAATAAAATGATTATACTTATAGGCGGTTTCTGGCGGCCTTTAGTCGATTTGATTGCTACAGATGAACCCGACAGCGGCAAATATATAAAGTTGGCAGACGGCCCCGAGCAAGCAGTCAAATTGATTACCGGTTAGGAAATAACATGAGACGTGAGATATGGACAAGAAGCTTGCGATTTTAATTACGGTGTTCTTCATAAGCACCATAGCAGTGACACCAGTATTCGGTGCTGGAACCGGCGGCAAGACTTTACTGCCGGAGGGCTATGTACTCCGCGGCGTTGAAGGCAAATTGATCAGGCAGGACAGCTACAATGTTTGGCTCTTCAATTTCAAATCTACGATGAACGATAAAAAAGAAGTGTCCGATGTTAATGAAGCGTTAGAAGTCCTTTCGACGTCCGCTCTGGAAGCGGCGATTGCAGATGCGAACCTTTCTGCTGCCGGTTACAGGCTCTGGGGCAGAGTCACAAAATATAAGGGCAGGAATTTCATATTCCCCGTTGATTTTTTGCCGGTTGGCAAGACAGAAGACCCTAACTCTTTAACGTCCCAGCAGTCTCAAGAGCAGACACAGCCCTTACAGGAGAATATAACTGAGCCGAACGATGATTTGGGAATACCGAAAGAGGTATTAGAGAAACTCAAAACCACGTCACGGGCAACGCCTAGTGATCGGCTAATCCCGCCGGAAGTTCGACGCCGTCAGCCTGAGAGGCAGATGCAGCCGAGACAAGATTCTATTATGGTTAATAGGACCGGTTTTCTTGAAAAGTGTAACGATGGCAGTATGATGTTTAACCTTGATGCTCTTGGCCGAAGCATCCAGCAGACTTCTATTCGGCTGCTGCCCTGCGAAGTTTTGGAGTCGGCAGAGCAGAGACAATCTGTTGAACCTGACCCGGTCCGATTTGACATTGCAGGCATTATAACAGAGTACAAAGGATGCAAGTACCTGCTGCTGCAGCGAGCGACAAGAGAGTATAGCTACGGCAACTTCGGCAGATAACAAATAAAAAAATAGTTGATTAGTTTATTAGTGAATTGGTTAATTGGTAACTAATTCGCTAATCTGCTAATTCACTGATTAACTAAAAGGAAAGGCCGTGTCCCACGAACTCGATAAAATCCTGATTTCATACGACCAGCCGGGTTTCAAAGAACGATCCATAGAAATCCGGGCAGCCGTTTTCAGGGCCACCCATTTTGATTTTGATAGCGAGAAAGCAAAACAGTTAGAGACCATTCTTAACGAAGTAATCAAACGTGAGGATGAGGCGGTAGCCAAATATACGGAGGAGCATGATAGGGTTAAGCTTACTCCTGAGCAGTTCAAAGTATCAGAGGCAGAACTGGAAGAAGCCCACAAAACAATCGACAAAAAGCTTTTGAAATCGATTCGACAGGCAATAAAAAACGTTAGACAATATCAGTCAAGGATTTTTGTTGGTAACGATAAGAGTTTCAAATCGACCGGCATAAAATATACGCCGATAAGACGAGTGGGGATATGCGTGCCGGGTGCTTCTGCGCCGTTACCTTCAACAGTGGTAATGACGGTGGTGCCGGCACAGGTAGCAGGCGTTGAGGAGATTGTAGTTGTCTCGCCGCCAAGATACAAAGGCACAATTCACCCCATTACATTAGCGGTCTGTTATGAACTCGGAATTAGAGAAGTTTATCGTATCGGTGGAGCACAAGCAGTGATGGCTTTGGCGCAAGGAACGAAAACCATACGAAATGTCGACAAAATCGTTGGGCCGGGTAACCAATGGGTACAGATGGCAAAGAAAAAGGTCCTCGGACTTGTTGGGATTGATTCCATAGCTGGGCCAAGTGAAGTGCTGATAATCGCCAATAACAAGGCCAATCCAGTATGGGTGGCGGCGGATATGCTCAGTCAGGCGGAACATAATCCCGGTTCCGCAGTTTTATGCACAGATTCCGAGAAATTGGGTCTTGACGTATTAGATGAAATCAAACGGCAAGTTGAAAAGTTAGGCAGGCCGAAAGAAACGATTGATTGCCTGCTGAAATTCAGTGCGATTGTGGTATGTAGAAATATGGTGGATGTAGTAAATTATGCGAACCTTTTTGCGGCAGAGCATTTAGAGATTCAATGCGGAGAAGAAAGCAGAGAAATCGCTGACAGAATCGAAAATGCCGGTGCGATTTTTATTGGTGATTATTCACCGGTTGCAGTGGGGG
>CAZIED010000152.1:0-5772 GCA_964538525.1 uncultured Pirellulales bacterium
GCCGAATGCAACAGATAAGCCGTTCTGCGCCAAGCGATTCAGGTATTCTTTCACGACGGCTATAACTTTTGGGTCAGCCATTCGAATATTCCTTTTGCTCTCTTCTCTATAATAGAAAGCATCGCATCGAAAATCAACTTTATTGTTGGTACAATTCGATGCAGCTCTTGCCAATGTGTTCGGCGAAGCTTAACTCCAAGAACAGATCATTTGGTTTTACCGTGCTAACAAGTTTGTCAGTTTAACATACAATACTTGTGTTGTCTATTTTATTTACTTGGAGTTTTGTGTGGTGTTTGGCGTGATGTTATCGTATTTTCAAGGTCGCAAGTGCAAGGGCGGCAAAGGCGATAGACAAAAGCCAAAAACGCACCACCACCTGCGGCTCACTCCAGCCGGCCAGGTGAAAATGATGATGCAGCGGGGCGCATCTAAAAATGCGCTTGCCGCCGGTGTATCTGAAATAGACAACCTGCAGCACTACGCTCATAAGCTCCATCACGAATACGCCGCCGATGATTAAAAGCAGGATTTCGTTTCGCGTAACCAACGCTCCGTAGCCCATCGCAGCTCCTAACGGAAGCGACCCCACATCGCCCATAAAGGTCTGCGCAGGATAGCAGTTGAACCACAAAAAGCCGAGCACCGCCCCTAAAACAGCCGAGTAAAAAATGCACAGCTCGCCCGCCTGCGGTATGTGCGGCAGCAGGAGGTAGCTTGCCCAGGTAACAGGATTTATACGTGACATTGTCTCTGATGCGAAATAACACAGTAGCGCCAGCACAAAGCTGATGATGCCTACGCAGCCGGCTGCCAATCCGTCCATTCCATCGGCGAGGTTGACGGCGTTGCTGGTGGCGGATAGGTAAAAAATCGCTATCAAAATGAAAACCCAGTTGGCAAGCGGCAGACCATATTTATAGAAAGGCAGCCAGAATAATTTGGCATCGGTTATATTGCTGAAATCGAAATACAAAAACGATGCTATCAGGACTGCACCGGCGATTTGAAAAATGAGCTTTTCCCAGGGATTCAATCCGTTTCTGCTGCGTTTTCGGGCGTTGGAGGTAAGCTTGAGCCAGTCATCTACGCCGCCCAGAGCGGCAAACCAGATTAATACAAATATTGCTTTCTGAATAAAAGGATTGTTTAGCTTTGCCCATAACAGGGTGGATGAAAGTATGGAAAAGATGATTATCAGCCCGCCCATCGTCGGCGTATTGGCTTTGCCTTTGGTCAGCTCGTTGAGCGCTGTGTGGTGAAACTCCGGCCGATCGCCGATTTTTTTTCGCATCAGCCAACGGATAATATTCGGACCAATAAAAAGAGCGATACAAAGGCTGGTTAATATCGCCGTTACACAGCGAAACATCACGCTCTGATAGGCGTAGAAATGCAGAATTTTTTCGGTAAAAACATCTCGTAAATACCATAACAAATGGTATATCATCTTTGTATCTCGAAACACAATCCCCAGTAAAACTGGGGGCTAAATATTCAATTTTATTTAGCCCCACGTTCCACGTGAGGTCTTTCCTCTACGAAAAAAGCTCTTTCAGTTTCTCGGAAACTGCTTCAAGTTTGACCGACCGTGAACCTTTCACTAATATTATATCGTCATCTTTTATGAATTTTAGCAAATTATTACAAGCAGATAGCGTATCATCGAAGCATTTTACTTGCAGGTTACCTCCAGCGGTTTCTTCAGCAGCTTCAGCGGTAGTTTTGGCAAATTTACCCACAGTAAGCAGTACCTGCACACCTGCCCGTGCGATGGAAGCTCCCAGCTCTGTGTGCAGAGCTTGCGATTGCTGGCCCAGCTCAGCCATATCGCCACAGACAAAGACCAACCTGCGTTTTTTGCCGGTTTTGAGATTGCTCAAGATATCCAGTGCATTTTTCATTGAGGCCGGGTTTGCATTGTAGCAGTCATTGATAACTGTAAGTGTTCCAATTTGCAGCACTTCCGCACGCATGAGAACACCCGTAACTGTCTCTATGTCGCGGGCAAAATCCTTGATGCTTATGCCAAACTGGCTGCATATAGCCCAGGCGGCAGAGGCATTTTCGATATTGCCGGGGCCGGGCAGCGGAAGCTCAATTCTTGTTCCGTTGAGGGTAAAGCTGGAACTCGTGCCTTTATAAATAATGTTACGCACCTGATAATCGCAACCTTTCGATGTGTTGAAAGTTTTGGTTTGGTAATTGGTAACCTGTAATTGGTAATTTGAGTCTTGAGTCCCCTCGGCTACGCTCGGGGCAGGCTTGAGTCTTGGGTCTTGAGTCCATTTAGCCACGTCTTCATTGATTATTAAAACACCATCGGATTGTAGTCCTTCTGCTATGGATAGCTTCTCACGTGCTATGGTTTGCAGGTCACCGAATCCTTCCAAATGGGCAGGAGAAACATTGGTTATAACCGCGATATCCGGCTGGGCGATGCGAGTTAGATACATTATTTCGCCGGGGTGATTTGTGCCCAGTTCTGTGATAACGATTTGGTGCTCCGGCTCGGCACCCAGCAGCGTCAACGGCAGACCAATATTATTATTGAAATTCTTCGGCGACTGATACACGCGGAAATGTTGGCTCAGGACGTGAAAGGCGATTTGCCGGGTTGTTGTTTTTCCGACTGAGCCGGTTATGGCGATTACTTTGTAGCCAGCCTGTCGGCGATATTCTGCGGCAAAATCGCCGAGCGCTTTTACAGTATCATTAACCTCGAGAACCGTGCCTTGCGGCGAGTGACCCTTGACTCGATTTTTATTGACAACGGCGCAGACGGTGCCTTTGGCGAAGGCATCGGATAGAAAATCGTGTCCGTCGAAGTTTTCGCCGGCTATTGCGAAGAAGCAGTCGCCTGCTTTTACCGTCCGCGAGTCGATGCTTACGCCGGTGAAGTCGTGAACCGTGACTCCCCTCGACTCTGCTCGGGGCAGGCGTGGCTCGTGGCTCGTATTAGTTTCGATGCGGGCCTTTATTATCCGTGCCAATTCTTTTATTGAGAATTTCTTCATTATTGTTTTTCAGCCATTTATTCTATTATTCTGTTAGGACAGATACTTGTAAATACAGTAAAATTATGCTATACTTCTAAAAATGGTCAAGGATTTTGATATCATCGGTGAAATTACCGACATAGAAACGATTGCTACGGGTACATCGATACGGATACTCAAGAGATTAAAGAGGTTCTACGGTGATGGTCGTTGGCGTAAGCTCAAGGGTAGTGCAAGAGTAAAGTTGCCTGATGGAACCATTTGCATGGCCGAAGTCCACTGGTACGAAATGAGTGCCATAGGCAGAAAAGAGTATAAGATTAAGCGAATATTATCATGAACCAAAAATCAAAAAAAATACATTACGTTTTATGTGTTAGCAGCAAGAAATACCCAGCTTCATTAGATGCACGAAAGATTTACCAAAGTATTCCTGACCCACAGGCTGAAGCACATGGACAAATCCGTGTCATCGATGAATCCGGGGAAGATTACCTTTATCCACAGGTAATATTCATTCCCATCGAAGTTCCGAAAGAAGCTGTACGAGTATTTGCACAAGGATAGTAAAAGAGCAGGGTGAAAAATGAAAAAGAATAAAATCCCTCCACTCAATCCAGGAGGTGTTCTTCTTGAAGAATTCTTGAAGCCTATGAATATAAGCCAAAATCGGCTTGGCCGAAGTTTAGGAGTGTCTGCTCGAAGAATAAATGAAATCATTCATGGTAAAAGGAGCATAACAGCAGATACGGCTCTTCGTTTAGCCCGGTGTTTTGGCAATTCGCCACAGTTTTGGCTCGGCCTTCAGATGAATTATGATTTGGACGTGGAGACAGGCAGGCTTTCGCATCGAATAGAAAGAGAAGTGAAAAAATTGGCATACGCATAGTCAGACAGCCGGATTTAAGATGAAATATCTGGTTGTAAATGAAAAAACAAAAATAGGTTATTCGGTTTTTTCTTATGGTATTCCTTGCTGTGTAGCCCATAGTTTGCTTGACTTTTTATCAGATACAGAGTATCATATTTTTTAGAGAATGAATGTGGTTTTGGAGGTTCTCTGATGCATAATGAATTTACGGCGATTATCGAAAAGGATGGTCGTTGGTTTATAGCTTACTGTCCCGAAATCCCCGGTGCTAATGGACAAGGCCGTACCAAAAAAGAATGCCTACAGAGTTTATCTGATGCGATCAATTTGATTCTGCAAGATCGGCGAGAAGATGCGCTTCGCGGCGTTCCATCAAATGCAGTACGTGAAATTGTTACCATCAAATGACCAGACAGGCTTGCAAAGTAAATTTGTGAAGCTCTTTTGATTTCAGAACAATGATTAACCTATTTGGAAGTTTCAGCCTAAACTATATTGTGACGCTGTAAAGGAATGCCGCATGTTCGACCGTATATTGAATCGCATCCGAGAAAAAATTCGCACACGCCAGTATATTATGACGTATCATGCCAGACGAGAAATGAATTATGATGATTTAACTGTTTATGATATTGAAAGGGCAATACTCACGGGAAAGATAATCGAACGTCAAAAAGATGAAACAACCAATGAATGGAAATACCGAATCGAAGGAAAAACAGCTGAAGGTGGTAAAGTAGAAGTTATTGCCAAGATTAGTCCAACCGACAAACTGGTTATTATTACCGTATATGCAGTATAATGATGAGGAAGAATACTATGACATGTGATATTTGTGGACATAAAGGAGCACATATTCGTAAAGTTGCTGAGACTTACGGTAAAGGAAAGAATTTACTGGTAATAGAAAACATCCCTATGGTAAGCTGTCCTCACTGTGGGCAAAGTTACTTTACAGCAGAAACACTTCATGAAATAGAGCGTATCAGACTCCATCATAAGAGTTTTGCCGTTGAGCGCCCAGTTGAAGTTGCCAAATTTGGATAGATTGCGGCCATTCCCAAAAGTTTCTCCTTTGATACTGCTACCGGTCTTGGTTTTCTTATAATATGATGTAGGTTTCCGGTTAGGACAATCTAAGGAAACTGATTTATGGATGAGTTTCTGAAAGACATACTCTTTAACTGCGGTTTGCAGAGTCCAGGTTCATGGCTTATGAGTGCTTTATGGCTCAAGCGCGCGGCCGAGGAGATTGATTACTGGAAGCATTATAACGCTGATATAAATAGCACGGAAGGCGATTTTCAATTCATGGTCCCTGTCTACAAGTTACTTTTAGGTCTCTCTTTCGAGAACTTGCTGAAAGGGATTGTTGTAGCACAACGTGGTTCAGGAGGCTCGGGTGGCAAGATCGAAAAAGATTTGACAACTCACCGTATAAAGGACTTGCTAGGTCTTGTCGACTTATCTGCGGTTTCTATTTCAGATAAAGAAAAGTCTCTGCTGATTGATTTGGAGCAGTATGTAGTTTGGGCAGGTCGGTACCCACTCCCAAAGAAATCTGCAGACCTTTTTGCCAAAATGGACTCTTCCAACGACAACAAAAATAGATTGGCACTTTGGGATCGCCTATTTACTCATCTAAAAAGTATTGGTTGGATCACTAAGATGGACGTATCTAAATTATTCACTGGTAAACCTGTCACTGAATAGTTGCCAAAGCCTAACTCACCTGTTTCGTGTCTTAAGATAATCAAGAACTGCTAATTTGTCGCTGAAGGGGAATTTTTGCGTGCCGATGATTTGATAGTTTTCGTGGCCTTTGCCGGCAATAAGAACAATATCATCCTTTCGTGCGGTTTTTATCGCTAACTCAATGGCTTTTCTTCTATCAGGCTCAAT
>CAZIED010000153.1:0-5621 GCA_964538525.1 uncultured Pirellulales bacterium
TATCGTGACCTTTCATTTCAATTATTATAGCTGCTCGCAATCTGCTTGCAATACGAGAGTCAAACGCAAGCTCCAGCCTCTCAATATCTTTGTTGGAGCTGATGAATGTTGCAAGCAGGCGTTCCTGTCGTTTGTTGAGGATAGAATACAAAGTCGTGTACGCGAAATCCGACTCGGGCTTGCCTCGCAGGCCCAGGTCGTCTATGAACAGCTTATCGACGCATTTTAACGGCTCGATTATATCCCATTCCGTGAGCCTGGCCGCTGCTGACATAGCCGAGCGCAAAAGCACGCAGAAATCATCAAAACTAATCCTCAGGCACTCAAAACCTTCATACACATAGTGACGTATCAGCGCCGCAAAGCAATAGGTTTTGCCCACACCCGGCGGCCCGCAGATAAAAACGTCCTGGCCGTCAACAAGCCGGAGCAACCTTTGGCGGATAGGCTCATCTACATTTTGCAGGCACGCATCCGCATATAAAGGCTCAACCTGCCTGATAATTATTTCTTCCGCCGTCTCGGCCGTCATATTAATCTTGCGATAATACACATTAATGCACCTCTTGCACCATTTCCGCACGCTGGTTGCGTCCCGGTATTTCAGATTAAATCCACATTTTTCGCACCGCTCAGGTTTAGCGGATGAACGGCTCAGATGTTCCACTATTTTGCCCAGATTGCTGTCCATAATCATCCCTCCGTAAAGGGTTCGGGGATCGGGGATCAGGGATCGGGGTTCGGCAATCATAATTCTGGCCCCTGACCCCTGACTCCTGACCCCTATTCTTCTCATTCTTCTCATTCTTGTTAGCTGTTAAGCGTGTGTTAGGCGTGTGCCAGTCGTGTGTTAGACGTGTGTTAGCTTCAATGTTAGTGTCGTCTTCTGCCCTTTGATAAGTATCCCAATCACAAATAGTTATGAGCTGGTTTTGGGATGATAATTGACGTGTTAGAAATCCATAAGTCTCAAATCTTTTAAGCGCAGTTCTGATATTTTGTCTTGACAGTCCTTTTCCACATCGTTTTTGGATAGACTCAAGTGAAGTTATCATCTGGCCTGGTTTGCAGATATAAGGTTTTCCTCGCCATTCCCATTTTTTGTCGGCGTGATTTGCCATTGCCATCAGGGTAATAAGAACAACCTTTTGCTGGGCGCTGCTGAGCAGCCAGATAGGTTTATCAAGAAGCTCTCTATGTAGTTTTATCCAACCTTGATTCATTGTTCATCCATCGTCCATCGTCCATCTCCCTATCCCGACCCCTGACCCCTTTCCTCAAGAGAGGTTTTCAAAATTATATATTCCTAATAAAATCCTCATAGTTTGTTAAATAACAAACATATTGTTAGAATGTCAAGAAATATTTTAATTATTTTTTTGTTTTATTAACAATTAAGAGGATTCACACAAAATAGTGATTAGTGGATAGTGAATAGTGAATCGTGCATCGAATCACGAATCACTAACCATGAATCACGAATCACTAACCATGAATCACGAACCACGAACACCGAACACCGAAGCCCCTTGACTTTTACAGTTCATTCGGGTATAAGAAATAAGAGCCTATCCGAATAACCGGGTCATTATGAGGCCGACACAAAGGATAGTGAACAGAGGACAGAGGACGGAGGACAGATTGCAGAAAACAAATGACCGTCATCAGTCATCCGTCTTCAGTCTTCTGTCTTCCGTCTTTCGGATAGGCTCTAAAGGAGGCAGCGGTATTATGAACCATATACCGGCAACATTGTTGTTATTTTGTTACTTGGCAATAAGTCCCATCCCCCGCCCAGCACTGGGCGGGGTCGAAGCAATACTGCCTGCACCGCCGCTCAAGCTCGGTCATGAACGCATTATCCAGGCCGACGGCAAAGACATTCGGGTACCCGGTTATTCGGTGCCGTCGTTTGTTGATTGGAACGGCGATAAGCTCAAAGACCTCGTCATCGGCGAAGGAAGCGGCTCTTTCCCGCCCGGCAAAGTCCGCGTTTATCTGAACATCGGCACCGAGGCCGAGCCTCGCTTTTCCGCCTTTTTCTACGTGCAATCCAATGGTGCAGACCTGACCGTACCCGCATCCGGCTGTATGGGCTGCTTTGCGCGGGTGGTGTACTGGGACGGCGATGACCGGAAAGACCTGCTGGTGGGCCTTGCCGACGGCTCAATCAAAATCTATCTCAATATCGGCACCGATAGCGCTGCCGTTTTTGATGGGGGCTCACTAATAAAGACTACACTTACCGACTCCGGCGTCGAATTATCAATAAACGTCTCCGGCCGGGCGACGCCCACTCTGGCAGACTGGAACGGAGACGGCGCCAACGATCTCGTCGTTGGCTCAATTGACGGCATGATACACATCTATCTGAATTGCCCGCCTCAGGCCGATGCCAACAAGGTCACTCCTCAGTTTTGCTCAAAACAGTTGTCAGGGGCAATCGCTCAGGAAAATGGCGGCGACCTGATTGTACCTTCAGGGAGGTCGAGTCCGGAATTTTTCGATTTCGACGGCGACGGTAAGATGGACCTGCTTACCGGTAATACCAACGGCCAATTGCTGCTCTATCGCAATATCGGCACCAAGTCTGAACCTGCTTTTGCCGGCTATTCACTCGTGCAGTCTGATGGTGTTTCGATTGACCTCGCAGGTTCCGCCCGCTCAAGGCCTTTCGTATGCTTTTGGACCAGTGACGGCTACCCAGACATCCTGCTGGGAGCAGGTGACGGTAAGGTGCACTTTTATGAGGGGCTGGTAACGCCTGGTGATCTGAATGCTGATGGTAAAGTGAACTGCGTCGATTTCGCTTTGTTTGCTGCTTATTGGCGGTACGCCCCCGACCACGGCCAACTTGATAAGGCTGATTTAACAGGCGATGGAATTGTGAACATCGATGATTTACGTCGGCTTGCCGCAAACTGGCTGATAGGTGTTCGGTAGGTAGCTCTGTCATCAGTTTATTTTCTGAGTGACCCGCCAAAAGCCATTATGTGATCAGCAGCACGTAGATAAACTTTTCCATCCACCAATGCGGGGGTAGCCTTGATGCGTTCTCCGATTATATTCTGTGCCAATATCTTAAACTGGTCCCCGGCTTGTACTACGACCACAACCCCTAAGTATGAACAGAAGTAGATCTTACCATCCGCTACGACGGGAGAAGCAAAGTAGTATACCCTTTGCCCAAGCCTCTCACTGTATATTCTGTCTCCCGTTTCTGCATTGAAACATGTAACAATACCGCCATGCTCAACCAAGTACACCCGTCCCCCATATACTAAAGGCGATGCAACCTGACCGACACCCTCGCTCTTGCTCCACTTTATGTGTGACTCTCTCACATCATCTTTCCCTCCACTGCGGATGGCAACAAGAGCATCCATTTGCTCGGGTTTAATCATCGCAATTTGTTTCGTCACCTGTTTCCACTCCGCTTCGCTGATTACACCGTCCTTGTCAGTATCACATTGTGAGAAATTGTTCTTAACTCCTGTCCAACGAGGTCCCACGCGGTATATGAGTGCAAGGTCTTCGGGGATCTCTGCTTGGCTTAGGCGGTTATCTCCATCGCTGTCATACCTCCCGACAAGTTCGTTGAAATCGGGCACTTCAAGGGGATTGACAGGATCACCCGTAATAGCCGCGGCAGCCGTTACAAAAAATGTTTCATCTGAATAAACGGGAGTCGAAGCCGGTTGTCTAACGGGCAGATCATACAGCCACCAGCGTTTTTGTCCGTCTTTGAGGTCATAGGAGATCAACTTGTGACTGCCCAGTACAACCAGCTCCTCTTCCTTTCCGTGTTTCCATAACACAGGGGTTGACCAACCTGCTGTTTCAACTTGACGGTCTTGCCTCCATACCGTTTTTCCCGTGTCTCGGTCCACGGCAAGAATATACGCGCTCACATTTGGATCACAATTAATGATAACCATGTCCTTTGCCAGCACAGGCGATGATGCGGAGCCGTATAAGATATTAGGTATGGGAAGAGGTTTCTTCCATACCTCATTGCCGTCAACATCATAGGCTAAAAGACCGAACGAGCCAAAGTAAACGTACACTCTTTTTCCATCGCATACAGGTGTTGGAGAGGCATGACTGTTTTCGTTGCTGATTTTTTCCATCGTCTCTGGTTCCACAGTCTTTAGCCACTTGATTTGGCCGTTTTCACGATCTATGCAGATAGTTTCGAGAACTTTGCCGGAACGGGCGGTGATGAAAATGTTATTTTCCCATATACACGGCGATGAGTGCCCTTCCGGCACCTTCGTCTTCCAGAGGAGATTCCGGGATACGTCCAGCTCAGTTGGATAGGCTTGGTTATCCGGAGCAATTCCAAGACCATCAGGACCTCTAAACTGAGGCCAAATGGCTTGACTGCCATGACTCATAGCATTGAGGGCCAGAACAAGGATTACAGCCACAACATATACTTTTAGTTTTGTAATAGACATGATCTCTTCTCCTTTGTCCTTCTTTGAGACATCCTGCACATGTCAATGCCCCTACAATTATGCATGTTTCGACATCGATGTCAAGAAACTTCGCAAAAAAACCATCGAAAGCCTGCGGCTTCTCGCTTTCACGGCAGCAAATGAGAAAGGTATATTTTTTGTTAGCATTTTGTCGCTTTTTGTTTATAATCACAGTTCAATTTTTATTCGAGAATAACGTGAGAGAAAATTTGTATGCTCAGGAGCAAGATAACTATCATCGGAGCCGGCAACGTCGGTGCAACAGCGGCATACATCGCAGCGACAAAACAGCTCGGTGACATCATCCTTCTGGATATTGTCAAAGGCCTTGCCGAGGGAAAAGCACTCGACATCGCTGAGGCGAGCCCCGTGCAGCTTTACGACTGCGAGGTCGCCGGCACTACCGACTGGGAGGAGACCTCCGACAGCAATATCGTCATAATTTCAAGCGGCCTGGCCCGAAAGCCCGGCATGAGCCGGGACGACCTGCTTGCCAAAAACGTCCAGATTGTCAAAGAGACAAGCCAAAAGGTCGCTAGATTCTCGCCCGACAGCATTATCATCGTAGTCAGCAACCCTCTCGATGCAATGGTCTATACCGCTGCGAAGGTGACCGGCTTTGCCAAGAACAAAATCATGGGCATGGCAGGCGCTCTCGACTCGGCACGCTTCAGCTATTTTCTCGCCCGTCAGCTCGGTACCAGCATTGAAGACATAAAGTGCATCCTGATGGGCAGCCACGGCGACGACATGGTGCCTTTGCCAAGATTTACATCCGTCGGCGGAATACCGATTACCGAGCTTTTAGACGATGAAAAAATCGCGGAGCTAATCGATAGGACTCGTAAGGGCGGCATCGAAGTTGTAAATCTGCTTGGCTGCAGCGCTTATTATGCGCCCGCAGCCAGTGCGGTTAAGATGGCTGAGGCGATCCTGAAGGACAAAAAGGCGGTGACAAGCTGTTGCGCTTACTGTCAGAGTGAATATGGGGTCGGCGGATACTTTGTGGGCGTTCCTGTAATCCTCGGCGAGGACGGCGTTGAAAGAATCATCGAGCTTGAGCTTACCGACGTTGAACGGTCGCAGTTTGAAAAATCGCTGTATCATGTGAAACTGCTTGCGGCAAACGTTGACAAGCTC
>CAZIED010000154.1:0-5601 GCA_964538525.1 uncultured Pirellulales bacterium
GGTTGTCGGTTCGAATCCGACCGTTGGCTTTTTGTGTTGTGCGGGAATCCCGTGCTACGAATTCGCTGTTACTGGCCGCCCAAAAATAGCTAACTGCCGCCCAGCAAGAGAAGGCCTGAGCGGCAGTTAGTTTGTATGGCCGCTTTTATTCCGCTAAAGGAAGGGGCCATCGTTACTATTTGGAGGAAACTTTCACCACCGGAATCATAATCTCGGATTTCATTTGCTCATATTTGCCGGTCTGTGCGTTCGTTAAAACCTTCTCGCAGGGACCCTCCTCAGCCATGTAGCCATTCTTAAAAATCCAGTGTTCCAGGTCACGGTAAATAGAAGACGGGTCAGCCATACCCTCAGGCTTTACTGCGACAGCAACCTCCATAGCAGGCACCTCTTTCACGTCGGTCATATCACCAAGCGACCCTGCATACTTTAAGGCCTCGGCATCCACAGGTATTCTAACCTCCGTGAGGTAATGTTCCGCGGAAGTCTTTTGATGATTGTTCAGATAAACAAAGTAGGCCGAGCCACGCGGAGCTATCTGTTTCATTGCTGCACGACCATATAACAATCCGCTCTCCATACCGGCTTTTGCATAACTACCGCGGACAATTGTGTAAAGAACTACTTGCTTGTCTATCTTGCGGATAGTAACGGCTGAGGCCCCTTCGGCTGACTGTGCAGAAATCTCAACAACGCTTACTGCAATCAGACCGATTGCAGGCAACAACAGTAATAACATTTTCGTCTTGCTCAACATAAATCTCCTTTCATTCAATTTGTTTTTTGTTTTAAGTAAATGTTTCAGACAATTTTCCCTCTATAGGCCTTTTGAGGAATACGGATTCAATATATTCATTGCTTTTGTGTATCTTTAATTATTTGTTTAAGGGCATCTATGTGGCCTGCAAAGGCATCACAACCTTTGTCCGTGGTGCTGATGAATGTGCGGGGCTTGCGGGCCACAAAGGTTTTTTCAATCCTGATGTAACCTGCCTCTTCAAGTTTTGCCAGGTGAGCCCCCAGATTGCCGTCGGTTACCTTCAAAAGATTGCGCAGGTAAACGAAATCCATCTGCTCACCAGGTTCAAGGGCAACCAGCGCCGACATTACTCGCAGCCGGACCGGCTGATGTATGATGTTATCCAGCTCGGACATATCTATCTCCACCGAAATCTGATATATAGGCCGGTGCAGAGAATCGCACCGCCGCCCGTAAAAGCCATCCAGAGACAATAATAGTGCGGGAGAAGATAAAAACCTATCAAGGTCGTTGCTGTTACCGCCAATCCCAGCCAGACCATAAAGTAGCTGCCAAACCAAAGCCCCATCACGATATACGCAAACATAGCCGCCGTGGAAATAACGGCATTGATCTGCCGACCGTTGAAAGGTGCTAATATCGCAAGCCAGATAAAAACATAAGCAAATAACAAAATCCAGAACCAAAATATACGCCAGTCCCCCTTCCGAGAAATCGGTCCTCTAACAGGAGACCTATTATGAAAAATTCGAATGATTATGAAAGTGCCAATACAGCCGACGATGTCGAGAGCTGTAAATATGTAAGAGGCATAATTAAGGTAAAAGTGAGTCGCAGTGAAAGCGGCAACCCAAATAATGCCCCAAAGAATCAGCAGAGGATTGGCGTAAGTTGAAGCAATGGCTTTGCGTGTCTGCACCATAACATCATCAATTATAGCCAGTGACTCGTGAGCATTTTCGCTATCAGGTTTATCCATAAAACTATCCCTTTCAAATCACATTTCATACACAATACTACAGAGCACTCTACAATACAGAGTTAAAGTTGTCAATATAATTTTTGAATTTTTTCAAATTTTTTATAAAAACCTGGTTTTTACGCGGAAGATTGGCATTTCGTGGAAATAAAAACGCAGAATTTGCCTGGGTTTTCAACCTCTAGCTGCCAATGTAGCTCAACGGCAGAGTTCTGGTTTTGTAAACCGCAGGTTGTCGCTCGCCTTCGGCGGGTAAATCTTGTCCGCCGAAGCTTCAGCGAAGGTGGATTCAAATCCGACCGTTGGCTTTTTCAGCATTTCACAGATTGTGTAATCATTAAGCTACAAATCTTGCAAAAATTTTTTAGGCAGGATTCCGACGCCGATTTATTCGACGGATTTTTTACCACTCAGAGGACAGTCACAGGCACGGCTTCATTTTTATCATCTATGGGCAAAGCCCTATCCGTCATACAAATTACTATTCCATGGCCGATTTCTTTTTTGAATCTTAACAGAACGGAAAAGTGCCCGACCCAATCTTTCTTGGGCGTGGTGCCTTTTTTGACTTCTATGGGATATAGTTTCTGATTCTTCTCGATAACAAAATCAATTTCTTTTTTATCCTTGTCGCGATAATAATATATCGTCGGCTCAAGTCCCTTGTACCAGTAGCTTTTCAATATCTCCGTGAATACGTAAGTTTCAAAAATAGCTCCCGACATCGCACCCGCTTCAAGAGCTTGTGGGCTTGTCCATTCGGTCAGATAGCTGCACAGTCCGGTATCGAGGAAATACAATTTCGGCGTTTTTATTAGCCTTTGCGTAATATTGCTGTAATACGGCTGCAATAAGAAAACCTGAAAACTGGCGCGCAGAATGGACAGCCACTTTTTTGCCGTCGGTATGCTTATATCGGTATCTTTAGCGAGGTCTGCAAGATTTAAAAGCTGTCCCGTCCTTGCAGCACAAGCCCTTATAAACTTCAAAAAAGCTGTTTCATCGCCGACCTGCGTTAAATCTCTTACATCCCTCTGAAGATATGTCTGGAGATATGAGCTGTAGTAAAGATTTCTGTTTTTCGCCGCCCTTGCGACCAGTGCCGGGAAACTGCCAAGCCAGATATTTTTATAAATCTGTTTCAAATTGGGCTTCTTTGCATAAGAAAGTCTGGCTGCCAGCACTTTCTTTTCAGGTATCAACGGCTCAATATCCAACTTTGAACGCTCTCTTTCGCGCTGCGAAAATCCCAGTATATTTAGAATTGCTACCCTGCCTGCCAAAGTTTCAGATATGCCTTTCATCATTAAAAATTGCTGGGAGCCGGTAAGCCAGAATTGTCCTTTTTTGCTGCTCGAATCGACCGTCATTTTGATATACGGCATCAGGCTGGGGGCATATTGTATCTCGTCTATCAGCAGCGGCGGAGTGAATCTTTTCATAAAAAGGCCGCCGTCTTCCCGTGCAAGGGCCCGCGTTGGCGGGTCATCTAATGTTATGTACGTCCTGCCGGCGGGACAAATATGTTTGAGGAAGGTTGTTTTTCCGGCCTGTCTTGGCCCTGTGAGCAGCAGCACGCCGAATTGTCTTGAAGCCTTTAGCCAGACGTCTTTAAGCGACCTTGAAAAGTACATATTTATATATCGTCCAATATAAACTCAAACTTTAGTTTAGCCGCAGACTCGGTTTCGTCAATATTTATTTAAAGATGCCCCCGCTTGGGTTTAAGGCCAGGAATTTATATCGGCGGATAAACAGAGCCGCGACCGTCAGGGAGCAGTATAATATGTGGATTCTTATTTGCTTTGTGGAAAACAGGTCGCAATGTCATTTCGAGCGAGCCGATTCATCCTTCGCAGTAGCCTTGCTACGGAGAATGGAAGGCGAGTCGAGAAATCTGCTTTGAAGGCAGACCTCTCCGCTCGGCCTTGCAGCCTCGGTCGAGGTGACAAAAGGGAATCAGCCGTTATCAATGGAGATAATAGACAACAGAAAGTCCAAACTTTATCTACAAATGCGACGTGCTCACCGCTCGAATCCGACCGTTGGCTTTAAAAAATGATTAAGGATGAATGATTAACGATTAATCATTTATCAATAATCATTTAAAAGACTATCGCGGCGTAGCCGACACTATCAGCACTTGTCGTGTCCATCTTCTGGAGCATCACTTCGTTACTGTTGGTGTATGCAAGCAATACCCCTCTAGTTTTGCCGAGCCTTTTCGCCGCTGCGACTGCCGCTGCCGCTGCACCTGAACCGCAGGCGTTACAGTTTTCTGCGGCACTTGTGAGCATCCTTCGCGGCTCCACGTTCAAGGCCAAATCAATAAACATACGGTCGTTGACCTTGCCGGCCCATTCCAAACCCTCAGCACCTACCCCCATCGGAACAAATCCGTAACGCGGGCCGTAATGCGTCAAATCGGTAGAGCCAATGCAAATGATTTTTTCCCCAGCCGCCGAAATAATATCACCAACAGCCTCACCAAGCGAAATAGCACCCTTGGCAGGCGGGACAATAATCGGCAAAATCATAGCCTCGGGAAAAAGATGCTGTATAATTGGCACTTGCACCTCGATACTATGCTCAATTCTGTGAGCCTGAAAATCAGCTACGACTGCTTTCTTATCCAACAAACAACCAGCAAGCTCCCTATCAAGACGAACCCTTCCGAGCGGTGTCTCCCAAAAGTCACTATCATCAAGTACAGGTGTTGGTCCGAAGTAGCTGTGAGCGGCTCCGAAAACGACAAAAGTGTGTGCCTGTTCATAACGACGTTTCACGGCTGAAAAGACAAGGGCTGCGAGCTCACCGCTAAATGTCCAGCCGGCGTGTGGGACAATGCCGGCTGCTATTTTCCCCGGCAGCAATTGTTCTGGTGGACTCCTCTGGAGAAATGCTTCAATTTCTTCTTTACAAGACTTGGGGTCGCGTGGATAAAACTGACCTGCAACAATAGGTTTTCTTGTTTTCATATTGGCACCTATTACTTGCATTTGCGGGACTAAGCCACTATTATTGGGGCATACTCTTAAACTGTGCAATATTCTAACCTTCTGGAAAGAAAAATCAAATGGTATCTAAAAAAACATCTTCCGTGGCGGTAGTAATGGGTTCTGATAGCGATATGGATGTAATGCAAAACTGCATAGATACACTCGCAGATTTTGGCTTAAAGCCGGTCGTGAGAATAATCTCAGCACACCGCACGCCGGAATTAGCCGCTCAATTTGCCCAAAACGCAGCCGATAACGGCATAAAAGTCATTATAGCCGTGGCTGGCATGGCTGCTCATCTTGCAGGTGCATTAGCGGCTCGAACTATACTGCCGGTTATTGGAGTGCCGTTAATCTCCGCAGGCGGTTTAAAAGGAATTGATGCGCTATTAAGCACGGTTCAAATGCCGCCGGGTGTGCCCGTAGGAACGATGGCCATAGGAAAAACGGGCGCCAAAAACGCCGCTATCTTTGCTGTGCAAATCTTAGCTCTTACAGACAAGAAGCTTGAAAAGAAACTATCCGAATTCAAAAAGTCTCAGCAAAAAAGTGTACTCGACAAAGATTCCGCGCTGCGGTAAATCTCTTAACCTAAGTTAACACAATTCTAAACTTAAATTGTCCGGAATTTTTAAAAATCTGCATATTTTGACCAATTTTCAACGATGAAAGAAAATTTTAGAGCAAAAATGCAGTTTGCTGTTCACATTGTGGGGCATAGGCAAGATAGATAAGAAAAAATGGGCTAAAAAGTGTGCAAAAATGCGCAGAAATTTGCAAAAAGTGATAAAAAATTGACAAAAATATAGCGCTTTTTTACAAATTTATCCGCCTTTTCGCGGATTAACATTTTGTTGAAGTGG
>CAZIED010000155.1:0-1442 GCA_964538525.1 uncultured Pirellulales bacterium
GCTGGGCCGGGGCGGGCGGATTTAATTACCGTCCGCGGGGCGGAGATTCTACAAAAAGCTGATTGCATTATCTACGACAAATTAGCTAATCCGGCTTTACTTAAATTTGCCCGCAAAGACGCTAAAGTTATTGGCGTGCCGAAACGAATCGGCACAGGTTCTGTCTCACAGGACCAAATCAATAAGCTGCTTCTTGAAAAGGCATCTAGCGGAAAAACGGTCGTCCGGCTAAAAGGTGGTGACCCAGGCATCTTTGGCAGATGCTATGAGGAGGTTATGCTTCTTGCCAAAGCGGGAATAGATTTTGAAATAGTGCCAGGCGTAACCGCTGCAACAGCCGCCGCTGAATACGCCGGCATTATTCTTACCGATAGAGAATATAGCTCGCAGGTAGTCTTTGTCACCGGCCAGGAGGCGGATGGAAAACAGAGAACAGAAGACGGACGACGGACGATGATCGATTGGCACTTACTCGCGAAATTCAGAGGCACTATCGTCTTTTATATGGCAATGAGTAATCTCGACTTTATCGCCAAGCAACTAATAAAAAATGGCATGGATGAAAACGCGCCCGCTGCAGTAATTTCTGATGCTACGTTTCCAACGCAAAGAGTAGTAAAAACCTCGCTTCGGCTGATAAGTGACAAGTGCAAAGAAGAAAAAATTGAGCCGCCGGCGATTGTTGTCATCGGTCGTGCGGCAGATAGTGACGCGAGATTGGATTGGTTCACTAAGCAGCCTTTATTCGGCAAGAATATCGTAGTGACGCGAGATGAGCGCGGCAATGACGAATTTGCAGAAAAAATCAGAAGCCGCAGCGGTAATCCAATCGAATTTGTGGCGATAAAGATAAAGCCTTTGACGAACACAAACAGATTTCTAAAAGTGATTGCCAAACTATCGGAATACGACTGGATAATCTTTACAAGCGCAAATGGAGTGGAGATTGTCTTTGATTTCCTGCGGAGTATAGGAAAAGATGCCAGGGTTTTTGGCTCTGCCAAGATTGCTGCAATAGGTAGTGAAACCGCCGATGCGTTAAATAAGTTCGGGATAAAAGCAGATTTTGTGCCGAGCGTTTTTACCAGTAAAGAGCTTGGCAGACAGTTGGCAGGTTTTGCCAATCTGCATAGTAAAAAAGTTTTACTATTGCGTTCGCAGATTGCTTCGGATGAGCTTATTAGCTGGTTAGAAAAGGCTGGTGCTGAGGTTGAGAATGTCCCTATCTATCGCATCGACTCGGCTAAAGGCAAATGTGATTGGCTGATAGAGAAAATAAAAGCCGGGTCTATTGATTGGCTTGTCTTTGCCAGCCCTTCCGAGGTCAGGGCGTTTTTTGAACAAATTCCAGCCGATACAGTAAAATCAAGCAGTTCTAATGTGGCATCGATTGGCCCGGTGACATCCGAGCAATTGAAAAGTCTCGGCATCAGAGTCGATGT
>CAZIED010000155.1:1542-5538 GCA_964538525.1 uncultured Pirellulales bacterium
AATGATAAATATCTCAAAGCTATATTGCGGTTTGGCGGGGGAGTCTGACCATTTGAGATACTCTGCCGAAAACAGCTTGGGGCCTGTCATTGTATTTAATTGTACATCACGCTGTAACCTGAATTGTCTGCATTGCTATAGCTCCTCGCAAGCAAATCAAAGCGACAATGAGTTAACGACGGGCCAGGTGAAGGGATTGCTTGCACGGCTTGTCGAGGTTAATTGTCCCGTGGTGTTATTTAGCGGAGGTGAGCCGTTATTACGCAGCGATTTATTTGAATTGTTAACGGAAGCAAAGCGATTAGGATTGCGTACCGTCATCTCCAGCAACGGTACTTTAATTGATGCAGCAGCGGCGGGACAATTGGCAGATGTCGGCATAAGCTATGTGGGCATTTCCATCGATGGAACGGAAGAATTCCATGATAAGTTTAGATGTGTCCCCGGCTGTTTTGAGGCAGCAATGAACGGAATCGAAAACTGCAGAAAGGCAGGGATAAAAACGGGGCTGCGTTTTACTATTACTAAAAAAAACGCAGGCCAAATCCCAGCCGTTTTTGATATTGCTGCTGCAAGTGACATCCGAAGGATTTGCTTTTATCATTTGATTCGCGCCGGAAGAGCGAAAAAGCTTTATTCGTCGTGCGTGATGCGTGATGCGTCGTGCGAGAAAAATACGCAATACGCAATACGCAATACGCAATACGCGATGACGCCACAACAAACCCGGCGGGTTCTTGATGTAATTATGGAAAGAACCCAAGATTTTGTTACAAAAGGGCTTGTTGATGAAGTGCTTACCGTGGATAATCACGCTGATGGCCCGTATCTTCTGACGAGGATGATAAAAGAGAAAAATCCGCGTTATGAATCGGCAAGGAGGCTTTTGCTCACGAACGGCGGTAACAGAGTCGGTGAGAAAATCGGCTGCGTCGGCTGGGAGGGCAATGTATATCCGGACCAGTTTTGGCGAAATTATTTGCTCGGTAACATCAAAGACAAAACCTTAAAGCAAATCTGGCAAAATCCGGACGAGCCGGTTCTAAACAAGCTGCGGAACAAATCGCAATTTGCTGATAAAAGATGTCTGAGGTGCAGGTGGTTCGATTTGTGTAAAGGTAACTATAGATTTTTAGGAAGCAGTGCCGGTGATAAATATTGGCTCAATGAGCCAGCCTGCTATCTGACAGAAGAAGAAATAACAGGGTAAAAAATCCTAAATACTAATTTCTAAATCATAAATTCATCCTTCGTAGTACTACGGAGAATGGACAATATTAAATGATTAAAATTCAAATTACCAAAACAAGATGTTTTGAACATTTGAAAATTTGAAGTTAGTATTTGTTTAGAACCCATTCGACTTCGCTCAGGACAGGTTTAGGATTTAGATATTAGGATTTCTCCGAAGGAGTAAGTTATGGTTTTTCCAAAAATCAGGATGGCAAGGCTGCGAAGCAGCGAAGCGATGCGGAGGTTGGTGCGAGAAACTACTTTGAGTGTGGATAATCTGGTTTATCCGTTGTTTGTTCGAGAAGGTAAAAATCTGAAAAAGCCTATTGAATCAATGACCGGCTGTTTTCACTTTTCGCCGGATACGGTTGCTGCCGAGGCCGCTGAAGTTGCTGAATTAGGGATTCCGGCGGTGCTTCTTTTTGGCCTGCCGGGCAAAAAAGATGACATCGGCTCGCAGGCCTGGGCTGAAGATGGCGTCATTCAGCGTGCAATTGGCGAAATCAAAAAGGCTGTGCCGCAGCTTCTTGTTATTACCGATATATGCCTTTGCGAATATACATCGCACGGCCATTGCGGAGTAATAAAGGCTTGTCCCAAGCGTAGTCGAGGGAACGGCAAAATTGACAATGATGCAACATGTGAGCTTTTGGCCAAGGTTGCATTGTCACACGCCCAGGCCGGTGCTGATATTGTCGCTCCTTCGGATATGATGGATGGGCGTGTAAGGTACATCCGTGAAGCACTGGAGGAAAACGGTTTTCACGACGTTGCTATTATGTCTTATGCAGCCAAATACGCCTCTGCCTTTTATGGACCGTTTAGAGATGCCGCCGAATCCGCCCCGGCTTTCGGGGATAGGAAAACCTACCAGATGGACCCTGCCGATGCCCGACAGGCGATGGCTGAAATCGCATTGGATATTGAAGAAGGTGCCGATATTGTGATGGTTAAACCGACCTTGTGTTATCTTGATGTTATATATCAAGCTCGGCAGCGTTTCGATTGCCCGATTGCCGCGTATAACGTCAGCGGCGAATATATGATGGTAAAGAGTTCTGCTGCCGCAGGATTATTGGATGAAAAGACAGCAATTTTGGAGGTCCTAACCGCGATTAAACGTGCAGGAGCGGATATAATAATTACATACTTTGCAAAGGAATGTGTTAAATTATTGTCAGGATAAGAACACTTCAACAAGTTGAAATCGAGAATTCCGCAATAAGCCTGTCCTGAGCACGGTCGAAGGATTGAGGGCCTAAAAATCAACGGATTTATATGGCGAAGACCATCACATATATGATACCGAGGATAAACTTTTTAGCAGATCGTTGTAGGATTGCCAGTTGACTACAGGCCGCATAATATGTAATATATTATAGCGAAATGGTTAAGCACGAGAAACTTTTAGCGAAAATATTACAAGGAAAGTCCGATGCCAATATTCCTTTTGCCGGGTTGTGCCGGTTATTGAAGGTTCTTGGCTTTGTGGAAAGGATTCGCGGCAGCCATCACATTTTCACTAAAGAGGGCGTTGAAGAAATATTGAACCTGTAACCGAAGGCTTCGAAGGCTAAGCCATATCAGGTAAAGCAGGTACGTAACATCATACTTTGGTATAAGCTGACGCTGGAGTAGGAAAATGACTAAATACGAAATTATCATTTATTGGAGCGAGGAAGATAAGGCTTTTATTGCTGAGGTGCCTGAACTGCCCGGCTGCATGGCGGATGGAAAGACCTACCGAGAGGCCCTTACAAACGCTGAGGTTGTCATCGCTGAATGGATTGATACTGCAAAGGAATTGGGCCGGCCCATACCGCAGCCCAAGGGCAAATTAATGTACGCCTGATAAACGCAAGATACTTCGGTAGGCTCTGCTGTTTTGGTCAGCAACACGAGGGATCGGGCGTAAATCATTGTTTCCAAGCCTTGGTGGCTTTGCCAAGTACCTCGTAGAACTATTTCATTCAGATTTCCCGATGGGTAATTGATCTTTGTGACGACTCGCCTGAATAACCGACCCAGAAAATCTCTTGGCTTTAAAACCCCAAATGAGGTATTTTATAAATCTTTAACCCAGAAGGATTCACTTGTTGCACTTGTGAATTGAATCCGCTTGATGATTATGAAGGATAGAATAATAAAACCACGCCTTGTTGCTTTTGAGGTTACTCGTAAATGCCGATTTAATTGTCTGCACTGCCGAGCGAATGCCGGAGATGGAGATAAAGATGAGCTTACTACCGAGCAGTGCAAAAAGATTCTGTCCTCGGTTGCAAAGTTTTGTAAGCCTGTCATAATTCTGACAGGCGGCGAGCCGATGGAACGAAGTGACATCTATAAGATTATCCGCTACGGACGAGCAAGGAAACTTCGGATGGTGATGGCAACCTGCGGATACTTAATCGACGAGCAATCCATTGCAAAATTAAAGGAAGCAGGCGTGTTAGCTCTATCGCTTTCATTGGATGGCAGCTCATCTGAAACCCACGATAAATTCAGGCAGGCAGAAGGCGCTTTCGATGCGGTTATGAATGCAGCCGAGATTGCCCGCCAGGCGGGAGTGCGTTTTCAGATAAATACCACCATTAGCAAAATCAATATCGATGAGGTGGCGGCCATAATTGAGCTGGCTAAAAGACTTGGGGCCTATTGTTTTAATGCGTTTATTTTTGTGCCGACAGGCCGCGGCGAAAAAATAGCGGATAAAATTCTTGACCCGATACGGTACGAGGTTTTGCTCAATGAGCTGCTTCGTTT
>CAZIED010000156.1:0-3590 GCA_964538525.1 uncultured Pirellulales bacterium
TCGACAGAAGACACGGGGGCTCCGGTCGAAATGACAATGAGTCTTTTCTACAGAGTATATTGTTATATGAAAAAACAAAAAAAAGTTTGACAAATTTGTGAGGAGAAAAATGGGCGTACTTTGGGAAATCGTTCAAACCGGCTTAATGTACGGTCAACACCGAAAATCTAATACAATCGAGGATCGAGTCCAGGCTCTTGAGGATCAGCTTAAATTGACACAGAACACGTTGCGTAATCTCGTCAAAAAGCTCGAAGAAATGCACGGAACCGACATCGACCAAAACGGCCGAATCGGTTAAAAGGTAGGGTGGGCTTCAGCCCACCGATCGATAATGTAATTGTGGGGCATCCATTCTCCGTAGCAGGGCTTCCAGCCTTCGCAGCCGCTTCGGCGGAGTAGGCACTGCGAAGGATGAAAGCCACACCCTACATTTCCGTTTAGCCGTTGCCGCTCTGGCGATTGTCATTAAGGAGTAAATAGGTCAGATGTCTCAGCAAGGAAAGGGCAAATTAGTTTGTGTGCTCTTTAGTGTGGTCTGCTTGTTTCTGTTCCCCTGCCCCGAGCGAAGCCGAGGGGAGGGACAAGGTTTGGGACAGCTCGTCTCGGCGGAGCGCCGAGCCGTAGCCGGAGAAGACTCGCTTGGAGCTTTAAGGAAAGGTTTCGAACACCCGCCGCAAAGTGCCGGCGTGCGATGCTTTTGGTGGTGGCTCAACAGCAATGTCACCACGGAGGCGATTACCCGCGATTTGGAGCAGATGAAGGATAAGGGCTTTAGCGGCGCATTGATTTTTGATGCCGGCGGAGCAGAGCAACGCGGCAATAATCAGGTTCCGGCAGGACCGCTCTTTGCCGGCCTGCAATGGCGGGCCATTTTTGTACACGCTGTCAAAGAGGCAAATCGGCTCGGACTGGAGCTGAGCCTGAATATCCTGAGCGGATGGAATCTGGGTGGGCCCATGGTGACGCCGGACATGTCAGCCAAGACCCTGACCTGGTCGGAAATGCAAATCGAAGGTCCGACCTCTCAGCCTGCGAAATTACCGGTACCCAAACACAATTCCGATTACTACCGTGACATCGCTGTAGTGGCCTATCCAATAAGAGATAAATCTCTAAATCGAACACGCCAACCAATTCGTGACTTGGAGAAAAAGGCGGTTTTCGATGAAATCGGCTGGGATGCGCCGGATTGCCGGTTTCTTTTAGAAGATTTTCCAGCTGTTGAAAATGAAGAGGATGCATCCGTAAAAGATATTATCAATCTCACAGATAAGTTTATAGTGAGCCCGTCGAACCTACTGTCAACGGACGGCACACTAAGATGGCAGGTGCCTGCTGGCAAATGGGTGGTGCTTCGTTTTGGTTTCACACTGGGTAGTGCCCGTGTTTCCACGTCCAGCGGGAACTGGCAAGGCCTTGTGATTGATTACATGGATTCTGAAATATTCAAGCAGTATTGGGATCAGGTGGTTGTGCCAATATTGGACGATGCCGGCCCGCTTGTCGGACAAACCCTAAAGTATTTGTGTACCGATAGCTGGGAATGTGGCGGAGCCAACTGGACCCGGCACTTCCAGCAAGAGTTCGCTAGACGTAGAGGTTATGACCTTACACCATATCTACCGGTCATCGCCGGAAAAATTATTGATAACCGTGACGTCAGCAATCGCTTTCTTGCGGATTTCCGCAAGACCGTTGGCGATTGTATTGCGGAGAATCATTATCGGTATTTTGCACAGTTGGCACACGAGCGTGGCATGGGGACTGCCCCTGAATCCGGCGGACCTCATGCCGGGCCGTTTGATGCGCTCAAATGCCTCGGACGCAGTGACATTGCCATGGGCGAATTTTGGGTGCCGTCACCGCATCGGCCACGCCCCTTTGAACGGTTTTATGTAAAGCAAACCTCTTCAGCGGCTCATACTTACGGCCTAAAATTCGTAGGAGCCGAAGCCTTTACCTCGATTGGGCCGCATTGGAATGATGTGCTCTGGTCGGCCCAGAAGCCCTCATTCGACCATGAAGTCTGCTCAGGCCTGAATCTTTGCTTTATTCATACTTTTACCTGCTCTCCTAAAGAGATGGGACTGCCGGGACAGGAGTATTTTGCCGGCACGCATTTCAATCCCAATGTCACCTGGTGGGAGTATGCCGATGCCTTTCTCGACTACCTGCACCGCTGCCAGTTTTTGCTGCAACAGGGTAAGTTCGCAGCCGATTGTCTATATTATCAGGGCGATCACGTTCCAAACCTGAGACGGCTCAAAGAAGATGACCCCGCCGGCGTCCTGCCGGGGTATGATTACGATGCGGTCAGTGAAGAGATTTTGCTTAAGCAAACCACGGTTTCCGACGGCCACATCCGCCTTGATAGCGGAATGCAATATCGCCTGCTGGCGTTGCCGGATCATAAAATCCTGTCGCTGGCTGCGTTAAAGAAAATCAAAGAGTTAGTCTCTAATGGTGTGATAGTGTTGGGACACAAACCGGTCAAGACGGTTAGTTTAACCGGATACCCCAAATGCGACAAGGAATTCGCAGAACTGGCCGATCTCGTCTGGGGATTGGATAACAGTGCTGCCGGAGAACACTCTTTTGGTAAAGGCAAAGTGATCTGGGGCTACACGGCTCGTCAGGTGCTTTTACAAATAGGAATAAAGCCTGACTTTGAAATTCAAGTCAAAGCATCGGGAGCAACTCCCTCGACCCCACGACTTCGCTCGGGGCAGGCTGCGCTCCCCTCGGCCATGCTCGGGGCAGGCGGGACAAGCTTTGATTATATCCATTATACAATTCCCTCGACCACGCTCGGGACAGGCCAAAATGCGGATATGTATTTTGTCTGTAATCAGACGGACCAAATGGAGGATGTGACATGCACATTCCGAGAAGCAGGCCGGCAGCCGGAGCTGTGGAATCCGCTGAATGGTGACATTTGTGAAGCTAAGGCCCTTAAACAGGTCGATGGGAGAACCAAGATTCCCCTGCACTTTGCACCATACGGCTCGTGGTTTATTATCTTTCATAAACCTATTCCAACGAATCAGCAGGGTTCGGCTGCCGCGAACGCACCGCAGCTCCAACTTGTGTACACAATAGAAGGACCATGGGAAGTCCATTTTGACCTTGCCTGGGGCGGGCCGCAGTCCGTTGCGTTTGACACACTGATTAGCTGGACTAATCATCTCGATCCGGGTGTAAAGAGCTACTCTGGAAAAGCCACCTACAAAAAGGTATTTGATTGTAACTTACAAATCAATAAAAAGGATTCTTTTTTGCTGGATTTGGGAGATATTAAAGATGTTGGTATTGCCGCTGTTCGTCTCAATGGCAAAGACCTTGGCGTTGTATGGACCAAGCCTTTCCATGTGGATATTTCAGGCGTGCTAAAGACCGGCCAAAACGAGCTGGAGATTACTGTTGTGAACTCCTGGCGGAATCGCCTGCTGGCAGACCAAAAACTCCCTGTGGACAAACGTCTGACTCGAACGAATATTCAGGTCAAGCCTGATTGGAAACCGCTGGATAGCGGCCTGCTTGGCCCCGTGCAGATTCTCTATTGCGGAGAACAAATGACGGAAGACAGA
>CAZIED010000156.1:3690-5531 GCA_964538525.1 uncultured Pirellulales bacterium
CTTTTGCATTTTTATTTTTGATTTTCAGCTTGTCTTGCAAGGCAATCCCTGCCATAATACCATAGACAGTTTTCTGCAAGGTACTTATATAGTACATGAAGAACGAAATGACAGCACAAGCAGGAATCTTCCAATTTTACGTAACAATCATTAAATGTGGGTTTAAAATGTCAAAACAAGAGCGATTTTTTAAATTGTTTCTACGAATTACTGGTAGTGTCGCGATTCTTGCGCTTATTGCAGTTGCTATGCCATATTCTTGGATGAATACTATCCATCAATGGCTCGGCTTGGGTGAGCTTCCTAATCAGCCAATCGTGGGGTATCTTGCCCGCTCAACATCGGCATTTTATGCACTTTTAGGCGGCCTATTGTGGTGCCTCTCATTTCATCTGCACCGTTATCGCCCCGTAATCAACTTCGTCGGTGCAGCTATGGTCGTCTTCGGCGTAATACTTTTTATTGTTGATTTAGTGGAAAGACTGCCCCTCTGGTGGAGCCTTGCAGAAGGGCCGATTAATGTCATATTCGGCATAATTATCTTCACCTTCAGCCGTCGCAAACAAGGCGAGCCGGATTAGGGACTTGGTTATTGCTCTGCATTTTTAACTCGTCGGCGTTCAAAGAAATTCCGCAGCAGTTCGCCGCACTCTTTAGCCAATACGCCGGTTGTCACTTCCAAGCGGTGGTTTAATCTATTATCTCTCACGATGTCATATAGGCTGCCGCAGGCGCCTGCCTTTGGGTCGTCACAGCCGAAGACGAGCCTATCTACTCGTGCAAGAACAAGTGCACCCGCACACATCGGGCACGGCTCTAATGTGACATACATTGTGCAGCCAGCTAATCGCCAGCTTTGAAGTGCCGCTGCCGCTTGGGTCAGAGCGATTATCTCCGCGTGGGCTGTGGGGTCTTTGAGCTGTTCTCTCTGGTTATATGCTTTGCCGATAATCTGGTCTTTATAAATGATGACCGCCCCGATAGGAACATCGCCATTCTCTTCAGCTATTTCAGCCTGCTCAAGAGCAAGCTTCATAATTTGCTCATCATTAGTTGGTTTATTTATTCTCCTGCCTTTTGTCCAATCGATGTAGTCTGTAGAATCGTGCTTACTCCAGAATTCTCTTTCCTCATCTTCATTTTTGAAAGTGGGTCTCTCTTTTCTCATAATGTTTTATAAGCCTTACTAGTAGGCCAAAGTGCCGTTGCAAAAAGCCGGAAATGTAATCCAAAATCTGCTTGAAAAAAATAACAGTCGTTAGAGTTAGTTCGATGAACTAAAATCCACTCATTTTTTCGGAGACCTTTCCTTATCATTGAACTCAGGCAGTTCTTTATATCGTGCGACGTAATTCGCTAAACAACGGTATTCAAACTCGGCTACTTTACCCATCATTATGAGGTCGCTGGGCTTATTCGAGGATACCTCACATTTAAAGAGTGCAACCGAGACAAAAAGCTTGGGTGCCATTTCCTTGTAGTTTTTGTGCTTGTGACGGACTCTTGCAGCACCACCATGTCCCTTTTTTCCCCTAATACCATCGTCGAACTGCTTTAATCGGTTTTTAAGACCATTTTTTGAGTTTGTCATCCCAAAGTAGATTATTTCTTTTATAAATGAGAATTGACCTGCAAGGTTTTTCTTAGAAAGCGATATCGCATAAACCCCAGGATACTGCAAATTATCTAATTTGTTGCGTTCAGTCCACTTCCGCCACTCCGAGAATTTACACTTATCTTTTTTGATCTGAAGGTTCCTTAATTTTGAATTTCACATTGCTTTGTAGAAAACAATGTATCTTGTCATTTCGAGCGAACCGAAGGTGAGTCGAGAAATCTGC
>CAZIED010000157.1:0-5515 GCA_964538525.1 uncultured Pirellulales bacterium
TAAAGAAGAAAAGGAAATCCTACGTTCCGTTGAAAAAGGACAATGGCGCAGTGTGCGCGGCGTTAAAAAGCAGATACAGCGTTATCGTGAGTATGCCAGGGCTACTGTTCGCAAAGACAAACGTGTAAATATTCGTATGTCGGAAAAGGACCTTGTTAATTTCCAAAAAAAGGCTTTGGAACAGGGACTACCATACCAAACGCTGATATCCAGTGTGTTGCACAAGTACGTAAACGGTCATCTGATTGACAAGGCATCTTAGAGCTTTAAGTTCTGTTGTTCATCGTCGTGAAATGCGAATAAGAATTTCGAAACCTGTCCTGAGCGAAGCCGAAGGATTCTAAGTTCCTTGTTCGTTATTCTGAATTTATTCCGTCAACCAGACTTAGTATTATAAAGTCAAATATGGATTTTGGCCCACAAAAAATTGGTAAATGGCTGGTTGCTGTCGGCGTTATTATAGTGCTGTTGGGTGCGCTTATGATGGCGCTCGGTAAAGTTGGCCTATTTAAATTGCCCGGTGATTTGGAATTCGGCGGCAAAAACTGGCGCATCTATTTCCCAATAGCAAGCTGCATAATAATCTCGATTGTCCTGACACTAATCCTATGGTTGATTAACTATTTTCGGAAATAACTACATGGATATCAGGGGTCAGGGATCAGGGATCGGGGTACAGCAAACAGGCCACTGACCCCTGACCCCCGAAAACTGAAGTATGAAGAACGCCGTTCTAAGTGAGCTTTTCGACCAAATGGCTGATATTATGGAGATTCTCGGCGAAGACCCTTTCCGCATCAGCACCTACCGAAAAGTCGCTCGAATTATCTCTGATCTGCCCACCGATGTCGAGGCTTTGCTGGCGACCGGCCAATTGGCTAAAATACCCGGCATTGGAAAGTCAAGTCTGGCAAAAATCGAAGATTTTGTAAAGACCGGCACAATAACTGCACACAAGCAACTGCTTACCAAAATCCCTGCCTCGCTTTTGGAGCTTCTCACCATACCGGGTTTAGGACCTAAAGGCACAAAAGCCATCTATGAAAAACTTAACGTCAAGACCATCGCTGATTTGAAGAAGGCTTTGCAGGATGGTTTGGTTGCTACGCTGCCCGGCTTCGGCGAGAAAAAGGCAGCGGCAATCGCAAAAGGCATCGATTTTCTCCAGAAGTCTGCCGGCCGAATCCGCCTCGACCAGGCGATGGAGGCAGCGGGTATGGTGACTGCCTTTCTCCAGAAACAATCCGGCGTCGAAAAAATCCAGCCGGCAGGTTCGCTACGGCGCAGAGCAGAAACCATCGGTGACGTTGACATCCTCGTCGCCGGTAAAAAAGGCGAGCAAATCATACAGGCGTTTACCGGTGCACGGTTTGTCCAGGAGGTTCTCGCATCAGGTCCCACAAAAGGCTCAGCGATTATTCAGACTGAAACTACTGCCGTTCACGTTGATGTGCGGGTTGTATCCAGCGAAAGCTTTGGTGCTGCTGCTCAATACTTTACCGGCTCAAAACAGCATAACATTCGGCTACGAGAAATTGCCGTGAAAGCAAAGATGAAGCTGAATGAGTATGGACTGTTCAAGGGTGACAAGATGATTGCAGGACCGGTCGAAGAAGAAATCTATCAAAAGCTCGGCCTCGATTATATCGACCCACTTTTGCGTGAAGACCGCGGCGAAGTCGAAGCAGCGAGAGAACATCGCCTGCCGGAGCTGATTCAGCTTGAAGATATTAAAGGCGATTTTCATGTACATACGAACGCATCAGATGGCAACTGTAGCATATCTGAGATTGCCGAAGCAGCAAAAGGCTTGGGCTATAAGTTTATTTGTGTCACTGACCATTCAAAATCTTCGGCTATTGCCCATGGCCTATCCGCAAAGCAAATAGAACAGCAAATTAAAGAAATACACAAACTCAATGAAAAACTAAAGGGTATAACCATTTTAGCGGGAACCGAGGTTGACATTTTGGCTGATGGCTCTCTGGATTTTGACGATAAATTACTGGCAGATCTTGATTTTGTAATAGCTTCGATACATTCGGGTATGGGCAGCTCGCGTGAGAAGGTGACAACACGCACATTAAAAGCAATGGATAATCCGTACGTTAATTGTATCGCTCACCCGACGGGCAGGCTGATTGGCGAGCGTGAAGCTATGGATATCGATATGGCTGCTGTAATCAAACATGCTGCCCAAACGCACACCGCTCTGGAAGTGAACGCAAATCCGTATCGCCTGGACCTAAAGGATGTCCATTGTAAGATGACTATTGAGGCTGGCGTTATGCTGGCTATTGGTACAGACGCTCATAGCGTTGGAGGCCTTGGCTTGATGGGATTTGGCATAGCAACCGCAGCTCGCGGCTGGGCAACAAAGAGCGATGTACTTAATACGCTGCCGCCAGCCAAAATCAAAGCCTGGGTTAAAACCAAGAGACCCAGATAATGCAGATGACAGAAGCCGCAGGCCCGCCTATGGCGGGACGGAAGACAGAAGACGGAATCTATCCATCATCTGTCATCTGTTCTCTGGGCTTACTGTGGTAAAAAAGCAGTTATGTCATCAAAGACCGCCAAAATTCTGCTTACAGGTCTGCCTGGCTGTGGCAAAACAACCGCTGTGATGCAAATCATAGAAAGTCTGAAATGCGAAAAAGCGGCAGGCTTTTATACTCAGGAAATCCGCCAGAATGACATACGTAAAGGTTTTCGCTGGACTCGTCTGGATGGAGCGACGGGAGTATTCGCTCACGTTGACATCAAGGGGACTTTCAAGGTAGGCAAATATGGCGTAGATGTTGCAGGGTTTGAGAAATCTGTAGTGCCGGTTTTAGACATTGAACGAAATTGTGCAGAGTTGTTTGTTATTGATGAGATCGGCAGGATGGAGTGTCTATCGAAGAAGTTTGTTGCTGCTATCCGTCAACTCTTTGCATCCGAAAAGTCGGTGCTGGCTACTGTTGCGCAGAAAGGCACTGGCCTCATCTCTGAAGTGAAGAGTTATCCCACCGTTAGACTATTTAATTTGACCCGGCAGGGGTTTGATGAGACAATCACGGAAATTCTGCAAATTCTTTCATTTTTGAAAGGGATTTTGTAGAGATGATTGAGATTGTAACACTTCCAAAGCCAAATCTCGATGGCTCAATATCGTTAGGCAAGATTGTAGCCGCTCGGCGGTCGTGGAGAGATTTTCGCCATCGGCCTCTTACGCTGGAACAAATTGGACAGTTAGCGTGGTCGGCTCAGGGACAGGACACTAAAAGCAAGTATCGCACAACACCTTCAGCCGGGGCAACATATCCGTTAGAGCTTTTTGTGGTTACTGAACAAGGCGTGTTTAGCTATTTGCCCTCCAAACACGCTCTTGAGAGACTTATGAATCAAGATGTGCGCTCTGCACTTGCATCGGCTGCTTGGGGACAGGAATTTATTGAAGCTGCGCCGCTGACATTGGTTTTTGCCGCTGAGTTTGATAGAACCACGAGGCGCTATGGCCAGCGAGGCATTCGTTATGTATATATGGAAGCCGGTCACGCTGCTCAGAACGTACATCTTCAGGCTGAGGCTTTAGGGCTTGGCTCTGTCGCAGTTGGTGCTTTTGATGATGCTTCCGTCAGCAAAGTTTTGTCACTGCCGAAGAACCTTGAGCCGGTTTATATGGTCGTGGTAGGTTATCGTCATGAATAATTAAAAGGTGCAGGTTTTCATGTCATGGGATTGGGCCGACAAAATCTTGCAGCAGCTTTCGAGCCGAGGTTTACTTCTACAAGGTATTTGTTTGATTCTCGGCGGTGTGGATACCGGCAAAACAACGCTCGCACTTGCTCTGGTCCGGCACATAGCTAAACGGCAGCCTGTGGGTATTATTGACGCTGATATAGGCCAGTCACATATTGGTCCACCCACCACGGTTGGCTGGGCCATAGTTGATAAGCCGCAGGTCGATTTTACCAAGATTTCTCCCTTTGGCATCAGCTTCGTTGGTAACGTAACGCCCGTGGGACATCTGTTGCAGATGACTGCGGCCATAATGCAAGGCGTTCGGCAGGTATCTGGGGTCGCTGAGCTGATCATAATTGATACGCCGGGCTTTATCAGCGGCCCGGCAGCGGCTGTCTTGTGGTGGAACCTGCAGCAAATATTAAGGCCAAGCTTAATCTTGGCAGTGCAGCGGCAGGATGAGCTGAGTGACATTCTCTCGGGTTTACGGTACTCTGATGTGCGGATTGAGAAGATTCAATCTCCACCACAGATTCGGTGTAAATCGCCGCAAGATAGACAAAACTATCGGAAAAGCAAGTTTGTCAGCTACTTCAAGGATGCGATTTCTTACAATATTGACTTAAATAATGTAGCTGTACAGCCGGGATTGAATTTAAGACGTGACAGTTTTATCAATAAGGTGATTGCGTTGAGAAATGAAAAAGGCGTTGATATGGCCATTGGTGTGATAGCCGAATGGCAGCAGGGGGGTGGTGTTATAGTTGTAAAAGCACCACCGTTTGATATCGAACGAGTTTGCTGTGTTGTTATTGGAGATGTCACGATAGATATTGTCGGGCAATAAAATGGAGACAGTTTTTGTCGATGGAAGCGTGGGCGAGGGTGGTGGACAGATACTGCGAACAAGTTTGGCCTTATCTTGTATAACAGGTAAAAGTGTGCACATAGAAAACATCCGTGCCGCCCGCCGAAATCCGGGTCTTGCTAAGCAGCATTTAGCTTCCGTGCATGCAGCCTGTCGAATCTGCGGCGCCCAAGACAGCGGTGCTGTGATAGGTTCAAAAGTATTGGATTTTCAGCCAGGCCAGGTGCAAGCAGGTGACTTTCATTTCGATGTCGGCTCAGCCGGCTCTGCAACTTTGGTGATTCAGACGATTTTACCTGCATTGTTTTTGGCCGGCAAATCTTCGACTGTTACCGTTACCGGCGGAACTCATAATCCCTGGGCGCCGCCATACGATTTTCTTAGCGAGAGTTTTTTGCCGGCTGTTGCTGCTGCCGGCTTTCAAGCGGCCTGCCGACTGATAAAACACGGTTTTTTTCCTGCGGGCGGCGGAGAGATTACATTTGATATTAAGCCCTGGCGGGAAGAACAAAAACAAATAATCAATCTCTGTGAACCGATCAAAAATTCACAGATTTATGCACGAATATATATTGCCAATCTTCCAGCACATATCGCCCAGCGACAAGAAAGACTTTTGCTTCGGAGTAAGCTCGACATTCAAAATATCGAGCATTTCGAAGTGACAGACTCCGTTGGCCCCGGCAATTGCGTGATGATTCGCCTTTGCTGTGACAGTCGAACAACGGTCTTTACAGCATTTGGGATGAAAGGTAAGCCATCCGAGGGAGTTGTTGGTGAGGTTTTCAAATTTGCCGCAGATTTTTTAGAGAGCGGTTCTGCGGTCGATCGTTTCTTATCCGACCAGCTTTTAATTTATTTGGCACTTTCAAGGGCCGGCTGCTTTACAACCAATGAGATTACCAGCCACTTTCAAACTAA
>CAZIED010000158.1:0-5494 GCA_964538525.1 uncultured Pirellulales bacterium
CGTTTCACGTGGGGTTCACAAATTAAAGAAGGCGACGACGGTTTACAGTTCCAGTTAGTGCCGCCGGATAAAAAGCACCACGAGATTGTTATTACCCAGGCGGATATTGATAATCTGGTTCGCTCCAAGGCCGGCGTTTTTGCTGCAATCAGAGTGCTTATGGAGTCAACGCAGACAAAATTACAGGATATCGATGCGGTTTATTTAGCCGGCGGATTCGGCAATTTTCTTGATGTTCGGCAGGCGGTGACTATTGGAATGCTGCCTGATGTGCCCGCTGATAAAATTCACTTTGTGGGAAATACGTCCGTCGCGGGTGCGAAGATGGCTTTATTGAGTTGTGGAGCTTTTGAAACTGCAGAGAAAATCGCCGGCAGCATGACCTATTTTGATTTAATGAGCCATCCGGATTATATGGATGAATTTATGAGAGCGAAATTTCTGCCGCATACCGACTTATCGCTGTTTCCGTCAGTTAAGTAAGATTGTTGGGTGCAATTCTTGATTCGGGACCAGATATGAGTGCCTAAAGTGAGCTAAAGTGCCTAAAGTGACTAAAGTTAAGAGTAATAAAGAATTTGCCAAAGAGCTTGAAAACCGTACGCGGGAATTCGCATTACGTATAATTCATTTATCCTGTAATTTACCAAATACAATCGTAAGGAAGAGTAATAAGAACTCAGATAACAAAGTCTGGGACCTCTATCAGTGCAAATTATCGAGAAGCCAACCGTGCCAGAAGCAAAGCAGATTTTATAAACAGGATTAGGATTTGTGAAAGCGAAGCCAGTGAAACACAATACTGGCTGGAAGTGATTGTAAGACAGAAATGGTTTGCCTGGGAGAAAGTGAAGTGCGATTATCAAGAGTGTGGAGAATTACTTGCTATCTTTACATCTATTGGAAAGAAGTAAAGTGGAGTAAAGTGAACTAAAGTGAGCTAAAGTTATGAATTTTAATTTTAGCTCACTTTAGGCACTTTAGCTCACTTTAGGCACTTAAATTACGAGAATGTCAAAAACAATTGCAATAAGTGGCAAAGGCGGCTCGGGCAAAACTACCGTTGCTGCAATGATTATTAGATTTCTTCTGGAACGACAGAACAAGGTGTCTGTGCTGGCTGTGGATGCAGACCCAAACTCCTGCCTTGGTCTAACGCTCGGTGTTCAGCCGGGTGTCACTGTCGCGGAGCTTCGGGAAGATGTCCGAGCCGGGCCGCAAGGTACCGCCGGCGTGGATCGGCTGCGAATGCTTGAATATGGCATCCAGCAGGCGGTTGTCGAGTCAGCCGGTTTTGATTTGCTCACGATGGGCAGACCCGAAGGTCCATCCTGCTATTGCGCAGTAAATAATATGCTGCGGAAGTTTCTCGACCAGCTAAGCTCACAATATAAATATGTCGTCATAGATAACGAAGCCGGGATGGAGCATCTATCAAGGCGAACTACCAACAACGTTGACCTGTTGTGCATCGTGACTGAGCCGGGCCCGTTAGGTGCCCTTACAGCAAAACGAATTTTTGAGCTTGCAAGAAGGCTGCCTATTTCTGTAAAACAAATCGCCGTTTTATGGAACAGATGTCAGGGATCGGGGGTCGGTGGCCAGGGGTCAGAATCAGACTTTAAGTCATTTACCTTAACCGATGTTGAAACTCTCGGATATGTACCGATGGATACGGATGTTTATGCCTTGTCTATGCAGGGTAAAACGATCTTTAACCTTGAAGGAGATAGTCCCGCATTTGTAGCGGTTCAGAAAATATTGGCATGCATATTTTGAACTCGATGCTTTAGAGCCTATCCGAATAGCCCGCTCTATTGCGGCCGGCTGCAAAGTTTGATGCCTGCGTTGTCGGCCAAAAATGTCCTCACCGTGGCGTCAACCACGCCTCCGGGCATTTTTGGCCTGCCGCCTTGTCCTCGAACTTTTCGCTCGGCCTCATAACGACCCAGTTATTCGGATAGGCTCTTAGTAGGCCAGTCAAATGGGGTTAATGAATAAAGCAGGAAAGATTAGCAATTTATCCATAATGCTTACTTCTTCGCCCACAAAAACGGCGCTGTTAATCGCCATAATAATTTTGGCGTTGTATCTGCTCATAAGCACGCGTACAACTCTATGGGATCGTGATGAGCCTCGCTATGCGAGAGCTGCGGTGGAGATGGTTGAATCCGGCAATTACCTAGTTCCTGCTTTCAACGGCCAGATGTGGCTGGATAAACCGCCGCTTCTTTATTGGTTGATGTCTGTGCCTGTCCGGCTGCTTGGGCCAACGGAATTTGCCTGCCGGTTTTTTGGAGCCGTAGGCAGTGCCATAACGGCTCTTTTGACTTTTTTTATAGGAAGGCGGCTGTTCGGTACGAAGGCAGGGCTTTGGGCTATGGCTATTTTGGCTTCAACATTAATGATGCTGGTTGTCGGCTCTTCCGCGCTAACTGATGCGATATTGCTGCCAATTATAGTTGCAGTAATGGTGGTTTTTACGATGTCGATCGGCTCTGTAGTGACAACAGCCTACGTTATTCTTATAGGTATTGCATTAGGATTAGGTATGCTGGCTAAAGGACCGATAGGACTAATGCCCATCATTGTAATATTAGTCACCTTGTGGTTAGGCAAAAGATTCAAGCTGGATTTCAAAATTTCTTATTGGCAGATTGGAGCTGCATTACTTTTAGGATTTTTGATTTTTAGTGCGTGGGCTTTGCCCGCGAACAAGGTTTCCAACGGTGAATTTTTTCGTTTCTTCATAGGGCGGCACGTAATATCTCGTGCAATCAAGCCGATGGAGCATCATGGTGGAAACTTTCTTTTGTACCTGCCGTATTATTTGATTGTTATTATCGTTGGTTTTTTCCCTTGGACGCTTCATCTGCCGGGTGCGTTATCAGCCATTGCTGGAGGTAGAGTCGGCGGTAGTAACGGTCGGATCTTTCTGTTCGGCTGGATAGCTCCCCCCCTTATCATAATGACACTGGCGGTTACAAAGCTACCACACTATATATTATTTATATGGCCGGCTCTGGCTTTGGCAGTGGGCGGGACGATCGTTGCGTCACAACAAAATATGTTAAATGATCGGGACAAAATCTGGCTTCGACGAGGAGGGTGGTTTTTTGCTCCTTTGGTGATAGCAATAGCAATTGGTTTGATAATCGGCCCCTGGTTTGTAGAGGTACCAGGATTATGTTGGTCCGGCTTGGTGTCGGGTATAGTACTATTAGTTATGATGGTCATTGCTATCCATTGGCAGCAGGCAAATCGGCCTGAGGTTAGTGCGAAGGTAATGCTTATAGGGATGTTTATTTTTATGATTCCTGTTTTATTTGGGGTGTTGCCGGCAGTTGAGCAGGTAAAACTATCTCCGCCCATTGCAGTAGCTGTCAAAGCGAAGACACTCCAAAATGTACCTGTGGCAACTTATAAATATGGCGAGCCGACCCTGAATTTTTATATCGGTCGTAAAATCGAGGTCCTGCAAAGTGAAGAAGCTGTCGTAGAATGGGCCAAACAGCCTGTACCCGGAGTATTGGTAATACCAAGCGATAAACTGGATGAAATCCAAAAGCGTTATGGCGTTTTGCATTTAGATAAGTTAATATCCAAAAAAGGTTACAATTATTCTAAAGGCAGAGAGCTTGAATTGGTAGCTCTTGCTCGAAGAGGTGAAGATAGTGAATCGTAGAAAAACGATGTCGAGCTCCATTTCATCGGGCAAAAATATATTTCTTTTGGTTCTTATCGCAATATTGGGGTTCCTGGCGATATGGTCTTATTTTAATCTTGACCAGCAGGTTTTTTCTTTGTTACGTCAAAAGCCTGTTCACTGGGATGACAATTTTTTGATGAAGGCATTTACCTATCTGGGCAACGGCTGGATTTTGATATGGTTGCTGCTGATATGGTTTCTTTCGACGGGTCGCCAGCAGCCGGTTCTGATTGCATTTCTTGCCATGATTATAGTTTTTCTAACAGTAACTCCGCTGAAGGTTTGTACAAACAGAATGCGGCCTCGTGAGGTTATTAAAGCCCAGTCAAGGGTAGAAGAAAAACCTGATTTGAACCGTCATCTTTCGTTTCCTTCTGGTGATGCTGCTATCGCATTTTGCGTAGCGTCGGTAATAATGTCTTTTGTCACATGGCCTTTTGCGTGCTTGCTTTTGGCTGCCGGTGCCGGCGTTGCGCTACTTCGAGTAACTGCAATGGCTCATTACCCTTCTGATTCTCTGGCGGGGGCATCCGTGGGTTCTTTTGCCGGATGGCTTGCGATACAAATAGAGCAGAGATGGCTGCCGATGCAGCCATCTCGATTTAATTTAAGCCGTGGTATGGCAATCTCAGGTGTAATCGCGATACCGGTTTTATTTGGACTGTTAAAGGGGACTGATGACTTGCTGATTTTTCTTAAGACTTATGGTCTATTGGTTGTATTCATTGTTTTAGCTATCAGGGGACTGCGAGGTTTCAGAAGGAGAATTCGGGATGAAAGTTCCTGAAGTGACAGAAGGATTTAGCGGGCAAATAAACCGTATTATTATTGGGGCCACCAAGGCCGATGGCGGCACACGAACCTCAACTGTCACCGTCGGCGGTGCCCGTAATGTGGTCTATGGCGGCTCGGATGGAGATAAAAGTGAGAGGCCGGTTATTGCGATGGATGTTCTCGATACTCCTCCGGAAGATTGGCCCGACGTTCTGGCCGAGCCTTATAAGGATGTGCTTGGTAGTCCCGCCGACTGGGCCAGAAAGTGCGTTGAGGAGTTTGGTGCGGATTTGATTTGCATAAAATTTGACGGCATTCACCCCGACAAGGCAAATAAAGATGCTGCTCATGCCGTCAAAGCGGCTTCGGACGTGCTCAAGGCGGTTGGTGTCCCTGTTATACTTTGGGGTTGTGGAAACGATGAAAAAGATAACGAGGTTATGCCGAAGGTCAGTGGTGCTGCAAAAGGAGAGCGGTGCCTTATTGGTACCATCAAGGAAGATAATTACAAATCATTGACTGCTATTGCTCTGGCCGATGGCCATTTCCTGATTGGCGAGGCGCCCATAGATATAAATATCGCCAAGCAGGTCAACATTTTAGCATCCGACATGGGATTTCCGCCGGAGCGTATGGTGATGTTTCAGGTAACCGGCGCACTCGGATACGGGATAGAGTATGCGTATTCGATTCAGGAACGCCAGCGTCTGGCTGCGCTAAGCGGCGACAAGATGATGGCTATGCCGGTAATTTGTGACGTGGGTTTCGAATCGTGGCGGTCAAAAGAGGCTAATCTCGCGGACGCCCCCGGCTGGGGTGACGTGAAAGACCGTGGGCCGATGTGGGAGGCCGCAACCGCTATTTGTCTTCTGCAGGCGGGCGCCGATATAATTCGTATGCGCCATCCCAGAGCTGTCGCTCTCGTTAAAGATTTTATCAATGAGATTTACTCTTGATACTCGAAACTGGATACTCGATACTTGTCGAGTGCCTAAAGTTTGGAGTGACTAA